>NZ_CATJGZ010000059.1:0-133751 GCF_949740115.1 Bacteroides sp. 41_26 | reverse complement strand
CGCCGTTTTTTGAATCCCCCTTTCGTCAAGATGATTGATGGAAGGGGGATTTTTCGTTATTGGTATTCACCACAGAGTTTCACAGAGGAACACAGAGTTCTTTCATTATTTATTCTGTTTATAGCGGATAATTAAAACTCTGTGTTCCTCTGTGAAACTCTGTGGTGAAAAAAATACTTTGTATAAGTGATTTTATTTACTTATATTTGCAACCGACAATAATCAATAACTGTTTAAAGCAAATTTTTAAGTATGAGAACTAAATTATTTTTGGCTGCTGTTGCAGTAGCATTTTCTTTCGCTGTAACTTCTTGTGGTAATAAACCTGCAAGTACTGAAGTTTCTGCTGAATCAGTAGAAGTTGAAACTGTAGAAGCTGCAGCTCCTTGCTGTAAGTCTGATTCTGCTACTTGCGATTCTACTAAAGCATGTTGCAAAGAAGAAGCAGGATGTGAGAAAAAAGCTTGTGACAAGAAATAATAAGCGAGATTATCTGATACAAATGGGAGTAAAGCATGAATTGCTTTGCTCCCATTTGCGTTTTATAACTATCCGAATGATTATTATTTCTTGTATATGTGGGTTTACTTGGTATAAGAATAGATTCTAAATGCCATTTTATTGCAATATTTCCTCCTTTTGGGCTATTCTTTTCTATTTTATGAACAGTTTTCTTCTTCTTTTCCCTTTTTTAATTAGATTGAAATTCGTACTTTTGGCAAGAATCTAATCGAAATACATAGATACTATAATATAAACTTCTAAATAGTCCGTGAACATGGAAAACAAAATTCAAGAGTTGACCGATAAGATTTATCGTGAAGGCGTAGAAAAAGGTAATGAAGAAGCCCAGCGTCTTATCGCAAATGCTCAGGAAGAAGCCAAGAAGATTATTGAAGATGCTCATAAGGAAGCAGAGTCAATTATTACCTCCTCTCGTAAGTCTGCTGATGAACTGGCAGAAAATACCAAATCAGAATTAAAGCTGTTCGCCGGTCAGGCTGTGAATGCACTAAAATCGGAGATCGCTACTATTGTGACAGATAAGATTGTGACTGCTCCTGTAAAGGAATTTGCGCAGAATCAAGATTTTCTGAATGCATTTATTGTAGCTTTGGCTTCTCAATGGAGTGTAGACGAACCTATTGTTATTTCGACAGCCGATGCAGAATCGCTGAAGAAATACTTTGCTGCCAATGCCAAAGCTCTTTTAGACAAGGGTGTCAGAATAGAGCAGGTAAATGGTATTAAAACATTATTTTCTGTTTCTCCGGCAGACGGTTCGTATAAAGTGAACTTTGGAGAAGAAGAATTCATGAATTATTTCAAAGAATTTCTGCGTCCTCAGTTAGTAGAAATGCTATTCTAATAGAGAACGATTATGAGTAAATACTATTACTTGGTAGCCGGTTTGCCTGAACTCACTCTTGAGGATAGTAAACTGAGTTATACAGTAGCCGATTTTAAAACTGAAATTTATCCCGGAATCTCTTCTTCAGACCAGAAGCTGATAGATTTGTTCTATCTGAAATTTGATAATGCAAATGTCTTGAAATTGCTTGAAGATAAGGAGGCCGTTATCGATTTAAGAGGAAATTTCTCTGCGGAAGAACTTATCGAATACATCGGTGTGATAAAAGAAGGTGGTGAGGTTAATTCGAAAGAGTTTCCTTCCTACATCTCTGTTTTTATTTCTGATTATTTTAATACCCCGGCAGAAAGTGCTGTGTTGCATGAAGATCATTTGGCAGCACTGTACTACGAGTATGCCATGAAATGTGGAAATAAGTTTATCGCATCTTGGTTTGAATTCAATCTGACTATAAATAATATTCTGGTGGCATTTACAGCCCGTAAATATAAATGGGACATAGCACAGAATATTGTAGGCGATACAGAGGTTTGTGAAGCCTTGCGTACCTCCGGTGCTCGCGACTTCGGGTTGTCCGGTGAGGTAGATTGCCTGGAACAGTTAGTAAAAATCAGTGAAATAACCGAACTGGTAGAGCGTGAAAAGAAGCTTGATTCATTGCGTTGGGATTGGATGGAAGAAGCTACGTTTTTCAATTATTTTACGATTGAACGCATTTTCGCTTTCTTATTGCAATTGGAAATGATTGAGCGATGGATATCATTGGACAAAGATAAAGGAAATCAGCTATTCCGAAGCATTATTGATACGCTGAAGGATGAGGTACAGATTCCCGCAGAATTTAGGTAAATAAATAACTAAAATTATATGGCAACAAAAGGAACTGTTAGTGGCGTTATTGCCAACATGGTGACCCTCGTCGTTGACGGACCGGTAGCACAGAATGAGATTTGTTATATCTCAACTGGTGGCGACAAGCTGATGGCGGAGGTGATTAAGGTGGTAGGTTCACATGTATACGTCCAAGTGTTTGAGAGCACTCGCGGACTGAAAGTGGGAGCTGAAGCCGAATTTACAGGACACATGCTTGAAGTGACTCTGGGTCCGGGCATGTTATCAAAAAACTACGATGGTTTGCAAAATGACCTCGACAAGATGGAAGGTGTTTTCCTCAAAAGAGGTGAATATACATATCCGTTGGATAAAGAAAGAGTCTGGCATTTTGTGCCATTGGTAAAAGTCGGCGATAAAGTAGAAGCTTCGGCATGGCTGGGACAAGTGGATGAAAACTTTCAGCCGCTGAAAATTATGGCACCTTTTACATTGAAGGGTACTTGTACGGTTGAGTCTATTGCTGACGAAGGTGATTATAAGATAGAAGATAGGATGGCTGTATTGAAGGATGAAGAAGGTAATCTTATCGATGTAAATATGATTCAGAGATGGCCGGTGAAACGTGCTATGAAGAATTATAAAGAAAAGCCACGTCCATTCAAACTGTTAGAGACCGGTGTGCGCGTGATTGATACAGTAAATCCGATTGTTGAAGGCGGCACGGGATTTATTCCCGGTCCGTTTGGTACCGGTAAAACCGTACTTCAGCATGCCATCTCAAAACAGGCCGAAGCAGATATCGTTATTATCGCTGCTTGTGGTGAACGTGCGAATGAGGTAGTAGAAATCTTTACCGAGTTCCCTGAACTGGTTGACCCACATACAGGGCGTAAGTTGATGGAACGTACCATTATTATTGCGAACACATCTAACATGCCGGTAGCTGCCCGTGAGGCATCTGTATACACGGCAATGACAATTGCAGAATATTATCGGGCAATGGGCTTGAAGATTTTGCTGATGGCTGACTCTACTTCCCGTTGGGCACAGGCATTGCGTGAGATGTCCAACCGTATGGAAGAGTTGCCTGGACCGGATGCTTTCCCAATGGACTTGTCTTCTATCATCTCTAACTTTTACGGTCGTGCAGGATATGTGAAGCTGAATAATGATAAAACTGGCTCTATTACCTTTATTGGTACAGTGTCTCCGGCAGGTGGTAACCTGAAGGAACCTGTGACAGAGAATACAAAGAAAGTAGCTCGTTGTTTTTATGCTCTCGAGCAGGACCGTGCCGATAAAAAACGTTATCCGGCTGTGAACCCGATTGACTCTTATTCCAAATATATTGAATATCCGGAATTTGAAGCATATATCTCTGAACATATCAATGATGAATGGATTGGCAAAGTAAATGAAATCAAAACCCGTTTGCAACGTGGAAAGGAAATTGCCGAGCAGATTAACATCTTAGGTGATGACGGTGTACCTGTAGAGTATCATGTTATCTTCTGGAAATCTGAATTGATTGACTTCGTTATTCTTCAGCAGGATGCATTTGATGAAATTGATGCTGTAACCCCTATGGAACGTCAGGAAGCTATTTTGGATATGGTTATTGATATCTGTCATACAGAGTTTGAATTTGACAACTTCAATGAAGTAATGGATTACTTTAAGAAGATGATCAATATCTGTAAACAGATGAACTACTCGAAGTTTAAATCAGAAGAGTATGAAGGTTTCCGGAAGCAACTGAAAGAGTTGATTGATGAAAAGAAACTTCAATCGTAATTGCTAAATAGTAAATTGTAAATTGCTAACGTACCTATGTGTTAAAAATGAATAATGGTCATGACCGTAGGGAATAAATTGTAAATATATAAATGGCAACAAAAGCATTTCAAAAAATATATACCAAGATTACTCAGATCACCAAAGCAACCTGTTCGCTGAAGGCGACAGGAGTAGGGTATGATGAGTTGGCTACCGTAAATGGCAAACTGGCCCAGGTAGTAAAGATTGCCGGTGATGAAGTGACGTTGCAGGTATTTGAAGGTACCGAAGGTATCCCGACGAATGCTGAAGTCGTTTTTCTGGGTAAATCTCCTACACTGAAAGTGAGCGAACAGCTTGCCGGTCGTTTTTTCAATGCCTTTGGCGATCCGATTGACGGAGGACCAGAGATTGAAGGGCAGGAAGTAGAAATCGGTGGTCCGTCTGTGAATCCGGTTCGCCGTAAACAGCCGTCGGAGCTCATTGCGACAGGTATTGCAGGTATCGACCTGAACAATACACTGGTATCCGGACAAAAGATTCCGTTCTTTGCAGACCCGGATCAACCATTCAATCAGGTAATGGCAAATGTGGCATTGCGCGCAGAAACCGATAAGATTATTCTTGGTGGTATGGGTATGACGAATGATGACTACCTGTATTTTAAGAATGTCTTCTCTAATGCAGGTGCGCTCGATCGTATTGTCAGTTTTGTAAATACAACAGAGAATCCTCCGGTAGAACGTTTGCTGGTTCCGGATATGGCATTGACAGCTGCTGAGTATTTCGCCGTGCAAAATAATGAAAAGGTGCTGGTACTACTTACTGATATGACCTCTTATGCGGATGCATTGGCAATCGTGTCAAACCGTATGGATCAGATCCCTTCGAAAGACTCTATGCCTGGTTCTATCTATTCAGATTTGGCAAAGATTTATGAAAAGGCCGTTCAATTCCCTGATGGTGGTTCTATCACTATTATTGCCGTAACTACGTTATCTGGTGGCGATATTACACATGCCGTACCTGATAATACGGGTTATATCACTGAGGGACAGTTGTTCCTGCGCCGTGATAGCGATATTGGTAAAGTTATTGTTGACCCGTTCCGTTCATTGTCTCGTTTGAAACAGTTGGTAACAGGTAAAAAAACTCGTAAAGACCATCCGCAGGTGATGAATGCTGCCGTACGTCTGTATGCCGATGCTGCTAACGCCAAGACAAAGCTGGAAAATGGTTTCGACCTTACTAACTATGACGAACGTACTTTATCTTTTGCCAAAGATTACTCCAATCAGTTACTTGCCATTGATGTTAATCTGGATACAACTGAGATGTTGGATGTAGCTTGGGGATTATTTGGTAAGTATTTCCGTCCGGAAGAGGTGAATATTAAGAAGGAACTGGTGGATCAGTATTGGCCTAAGTAATAAAATTTACGATTAGAATATGTAGATTGTAGTAGTAAAAGAAGTAATTTCAATCGTCTATTTGTAAATTGTTAAATAGTAAAATAAACGAGATGGCTATAAAATTTCAATATAATAAGACATCCCTTCAGCAGCTTGAAAAGCAACTGAAAGTGCGGGTACGTACGCTTCCTATTATTAAAAATAAGGAGAGTGCACTACGCATGGAAGTGAAACGTTGTAAAACGGAAGCGGCTGATCTGGAGGAGAGACTGGAGAAACAAATCCAGGCTTATGAAGCCATGTTCGCACTTTGGAATGAGTTTGATGCCTCATTGATAAAGGTTAATGATGTTCATCTTGGCATAAAAAAGATTGCCGGTGTACGCGTGCCGTTGCTCGAAAATGTTGATTTCGAGATACGTCCGTACAGCATGTTCAATGCCCCTAAATGGTATGCAGATGGTCTGCATCTGCTTAAGGAGCTTGCACAGACGGCTATCGAAAGAGAATTTATATTGGCCAAGCTGAACTTGTTGGAACATGCGAGGAAAAAGACCACTCAGAAAGTGAATCTTTTTGAGAAGGTACAGATACCGGGCTATCAGGATGCACTGCGAAAGATAAAACGATTTATGGAGGATGAAGAAAACTTGTCCAAGTCATCGCAGAAGATCCTGAAATCTCAGCAAGAAAAAAGGAAGGAGGTAGAGGCATGATTACGAAAATGAAGAAAATTACATTCCTTGCTTATCACAAGGAGTATGAGTCATTTCTGAATAGTCTCCGCGAACTAGGAGTGGTACATACCGTAGAAAAGCAGCAAGGTGTCGCTGACAATACGGAATTGCAAGATAATATTCGGCTTTCATCTCGCCTGGCAGCTACTTTGAAATTGCTTCAGAATATAAAGCTGGAGAAAGATACGCTACCCGTTAAAGAGGGAGGGACTCCAGATCGGGGTATGCAGGTATTGGATGAAGTAGATGCATTGCAGGCTGAAAAGAATAAATTATCTCAGCAATTGCAGGTGTATGCTAAAGAACGAGATGCATTGTTGGCGTGGGGTGATTTTGAACCGGAGAGTATTCAGCGTCTGAATGATGCTGGGTATACAATCGGTTTCTACACCTGTTCTGAAGGCAATTATAAAGAAGAATGGGAAACAGAATATCACGCAATGGTGATTAACCGGATTTCTTCAAAAGTATTCTTTATAACTGTAACGAAAGCAGGAGAAGAGGTAGATCTGGACGTAGAACAGGTGAAACTTCCGGTTTATTCGTTGACACGTGTGCAACAGCTCTATGCTGATACAGAGCAGGCTATTACTGAGAATGACCGGAAATTGGCTGCTCTTGCAGAGAAGGATATTCCTGCCTTGAAGGAAGCACAGAAAGAACTGCAGAGCAATATAGAGTTCTCCAAAGTAGTGTTGAGTACGGAACAGGCTGCAGGTGAAAAACTAATGCTGTTGGAAGGATGGGCCCCTGCCCGTAATAAAATAGAGATTGAAGCTTTTCTGGATGCATCTCATGTATATTATGAGATTTCTGATCCTACTCCGGAAGATAATGTACCTATTGAACTGAATAATAAAGGATTTTTCTCCTGGTTTGAGCCGATTTGTAAATTGTATATGTTACCGAAGTATAATGAATTGGATTTAACTCCATTCTTTGCTCCGTTTTTTATGATTTTCTTCGGGCTCTGTTTGGGAGACTCCGGATATGGATTATTCCTGTTTATCGGTGCTACAGCTTACCGTCTAATGGCAAAGAAACTGACTCCGTCAACTAAATCAATTATCTCACTGATTCAGGTGTTGGCTACATCTACTTTCTTTTGTGGACTGTTGACGGGTACTTTCTTTGGTGCTAATATCTATGACCTTGACTGGCCCATTGTGCAGCGACTGAAACATGCAGTATTTATGGATAATAACGATATGTTCCAACTTTCACTGATTTTGGGTGTGGTACAGATTATGTTTGGTATGGTGCTGAAAGCTGTAAATCAAACAATACAGTTTGGCTTTAAGTATGCTGTTGCTACTATTGGCTGGATTATCTTGTTGGTGTCTATGGGTATTTCTGCACTGTTGCCGGCTGTGTTGCCAATGGGGGGAACTATACATTTGGTAATTCTTGGTATTGCCGCTGTTATGATCTTCCTTTTCAATACACCTGGAAAGAATGTTTTCCTTAATATCGGACTCGGTTTGTGGGATTCCTATAATATGGTTACCGGGCTCTTGGGAGATGTTCTTTCATATGTTCGTCTGTTTGCCCTGGGGCTTTCGGGAGGAATTTTGGCGGGAGTGTTCAATAGTCTTGCTACAGGAATGAGTCCTGATAATGCAATTATGGGACCTATTGTGATGGTTTTGATCTTTGTAATCGGACATGCCATTAACATATTTATGAATGTACTTGGGGCAATGGTTCACCCGATGCGTCTGACGTTTGTAGAGTTTTTTAAGAATTCCGGTTATGAAGGCGGCGGAAAAGAGTACAAACCATTTAGGAAATAAGTACTAAAAACGAAGAATTATAAATAGAATAATAAACTAAAAAATAAAATTAAGATTATGGAAATGAATTTGTTTATTGCCTACATTGGCATCGCGGTAATGGTTGGTTTGTCGGGCATCGGTAGTGCATATGGAGTAACTATTGCAGGTAACGCTGCTATCGGCGCGTTGAAAAAGAATGATAGTGCATTTGGTAACTTCCTTGTATTGACAGCACTTCCCGGTACACAAGGGCTGTATGGCTTTGCCGGATATTTTATGTTCCAGACGATTTTTGGTATTCTTACTCCTCAGATTACGGCAATTCAGGCTTCTGCTGTATTGGGGGCAGGTATTGCTTTGGGATTGGTTGCTTTGTTTTCTGCTATTCGTCAGGGACAGGTTTGCGCCAATGGTATTGCTGCCATCGGACAGGGACATAATGTATTTAGTAATACGTTGATTCTTGCCGTATTTCCAGAGCTTTACGCTATCGTAGCTTTAGCTGCTACTTTCTTGATCGGTAGTGCATTGGCTTAATCTGATTATTGATAAATCAAAGCATTCAGCAGGTATTATATAAGAACTGCTAAGTGACAAGAATCTGGCTCCTATAATAGAAATATTATAGGAGTTCTTGTTTTTATAAATAGCTTTCAAATGAATTGATAGCGTAGTTAATTGGCACATTAACGCATTATTAAACCTAATTCTGAAACATTATTTATCTCAAAAGTTATACTTTAAAAACAGAAGCCGATATTGAAGTGAAATATATCACTTTTTTCTTCCTTTAAAACAACTTCTTATAAGACTTTGCAAACGTTTGTTGCCTTCCGTTAGCTTATATTTTCTGCATAAAGCATTATTTTTCAATAAATAATGCGTATTTTTGCACCCACGTAATAAAAAAAGAGTTCTAAACAATTATATGGTAAAAGATTTATTAACCCCCGATTATATCTTCGAAGCCAGCTGGGAGGTATGCAATAAAGTGGGAGGGATCTACACTGTTCTGTCTACAAGGGCGAACACATTGCAAACCGCTTTTCGTGATAAATTGTTCTTTATTGGTCCGGATGTATGGCAAGGCAAGGATAACCCCTTGTTTATTGAGTCCGATAATCTTTGTGCTGCATGGAAAGAGCATGCACGTGAAAAAGATAACCTTTCTGTTCGTGTCGGACGTTGGAATATTCCGGGTAACCCCATTGTTATTTTAGTTGATTTTCAGCCGTTTTTTGAAAAGAAGGATGAGATATATACAGAAATGTGGAATCGTTTTCAGGTAGATTCGTTGCACGCTTATGGCGATTATGATGAAGCTTCCATGTTTTCGTATGCTGCCGGAAGGGTAGTAGAAAGTTTCTATCGTTACAATCTGACGGAGAATGATAAAGTAGTTTATCAGGCACATGAATGGATGACAGGCCTTGGAGCACTTTATTTGCAGATGGCTGTTCCCGAAATTGCAACTATTTTCACAACTCATGCAACGTCTATCGGACGCTCTATAGCAGGTAACAATAAGCCGCTATATGATTATCTGTTTGCATATAACGGAGATCAAATGGCTGGAGAATTGAATATGCAATCCAAACATTCTATTGAAAAACAGACTGCTCACTATGTGGATTGTTTTACGACAGTGAGCGAAATAACCAACAATGAGTGTAAGGAGTTGCTTGACAAGTCGGCAGATGTAGTGCTGATGAATGGTTTTGAGGATGATTTTGTGCCGAAAGGAAGTACTTTCACGGGTAAACGTAAACGTGCCCGTTCGACAATGTTGAATGTTGCCAATAAATTAATGGGAACAAATTTGGGTGATGACACGTTAATTATCGGAACCAGTGGACGTTATGAATTTAAGAATAAAGGTATTGATGTCTTTTTGGAGTCATTGAACCGTCTTAATCGTGATAAGAATTTAAAAAGAGAAGTATTGGCATTTGTCAATGTACCTGGTTGGGTGGGAGACCCCCGGGAAGATTTACAGGCGCGTTTGAAAAGCAAAGAGAAGTTTGATACGCCGCTGGAAGTACCTTTTATTACGCATTGGTTGCATAATATGACACATGATCAGGTACTTGATATGCTGAAATATCTCGGAATGAATAATCATCCGGAAGATAAAGTGAAAGTGATATTTGTACCATGCTATTTGAACGGTAGAGATGGTATATTAAATAAGGACTATTATGATCTGCTGTTAGGTCAGGATCTGAGTGTTTATCCTTCTTATTATGAACCATGGGGATATACGCCATTAGAAAGTGTCGCTTTCCGTGTGCCTACTATAACAACTGATCTTGCAGGTTTTGGTCTTTGGGTGAAAAGCCTGAAAAACCAGCATGGCATTAATGATGGAGTAGAAGTATTGCATCGGTCGGATTACAACTATTCCGAAGTGGCCGATGGTATTAAAGATACTATCTCTCTATTTTCCGGAAAAACAGAAAACGAAGTAAAGGAAATCCGCAAACATGCAGCTGAAATCGCAGAACAGGCGTTGTGGAAGCACTTTATTAAATATTATTATGAGGCTTATGACATTGCTTTACGCAGTGCAATGAAACGTCAGCTGAATTAAATTTATTCATCAACAAGTAAATCATAAACATTATGAAAGTTAAAGTTAGTAATGTGAACACTCCGAACTGGAAAGAGGTAACTGTAAAATCCCGAGTTCCGGTAGAATTAGAAAAACTATCTGAAATAGCTCGGAACATTTGGTGGTCCTGGAATTATGAGGCTACTGAATTGTTCTCTGATTTGGACCCGGCTCTTTGGAAAGAGGTTGGTCAGAATCCGGTGCTTCTTCTTGAACGCATGAGTTATGAGAAACTGGAAGCTTTGTCTAAAGACAAGGTGATTTTGAGACGCATGAATGATGTGTATTCCAAGTTTAGAGATTATATGGATGTGAAACCGGACGCTACTCGTCCGTCGGTAGCTTATTTCAGTATGGAATATGGCTTGACTCACGTTCTTAAAATATATTCCGGTGGTCTGGGCGTTCTTGCCGGTGACTATCTGAAAGAAGCTTCTGATAGTAATGTAGATCTTTGCGCTGTAGGATTCCTTTATCGTTATGGTTACTTTACCCAGTCTTTGTCTATGGATGGACAGCAGATTGCTAATTACGAAGCACAGAACTTTGGACAATTGCCTATCGACCGTGTTCTTGATGCTGACGGTAAACCGGTGGTAGTAGACGTTCCTTATATGAACTACTTTGTACATGCCAACGTATGGCGCGTAAATGTGGGTCGTATTTCTTTATATCTGTTGGATACGGATAACGAACTGAACAGTGAATTTGACCGTCCTATCACTCATCAGCTGTATGGTGGTGACTGGGAAAATCGTTTGAAACAGGAAATCCTGTTAGGTATCGGTGGTATCCTGACATTGAAAGCTTTGGGTATCAAGAAGGACGTCTATCATTGCAACGAAGGACATGCTGCACTGATCAATGTTCAGCGTATCTGTGATTATGTGGCTACTGGCCTGACATTCGACCAGTCTATCGAGTTGGTTCGTGCTTCTTCTCTTTATACAGTCCATACTCCGGTTCCTGCCGGACATGACTACTTCGATGAAGGTCTTTTTGGCAAATATATGGGTGGATATCCTGCAATGATGGGCATCAGCTGGGATGATCTGATGGATCTTGGACGTAACAATCCAGGTGATAAGGGAGAGCGTTTCTGTATGTCTGTATTTGCTTGCAACACTTCTCAGGAAGTTAATGGTGTAAGCTGGCTGCACGGAAAAGTTTCTCAGGAAATGTTTGCTTCCATCTGGAAAGGTTACTTCCCGGAAGAGAGCCATGTAGGTTATGTTACTAATGGTGTACACTTCCCAACTTGGAGTGCTACGGAGTGGAAGCAACTATATGCCAAATATTTCAATGAAAACTTCTTGTATGATCAGTCTAACCCGAAAATTTGGGAAGCTATCTACAATGTATCCGATGAAGAAATCTGGAAAACTCGTTTGACCATGAAGAACAAGCTGGTGGATTATATCCGCAAGCAGTTCCGTGAAACATGGTTGAAGAACCAGGGTGATCCTTCACGTATCGTTTCATTAATGGATAAGATCAATCCTAATGCCTTACTGATTGGTTTCGGCCGTCGTTTTGCTACTTACAAACGTGCTCATCTGTTGTTTACTGATCTGGAACGTCTGGCTAAGATTGTTAACAATCCCGATTATCCGGTACAATTCCTTTTCACAGGTAAGGCTCACCCGCATGATGGTGCCGGTCAAGGCTTGATTAAGAGGATTATTGAAATTTCCCGTCGTCCGGAATTCCTGGGTAAGATTATTTTCCTCGAGAATTATGATATGCAGTTGGCACGTCGTTTGGTATCCGGAGTTGATATTTGGTTGAATACTCCGACTCGTCCGTTGGAAGCATCGGGTACATCTGGTGAGAAAGCGTTGATGAATGGTGTGGTTAACTTCTCTGTACTTGATGGATGGTGGCTGGAAGGTTACCGTGAAGGTGCAGGCTGGGCATTAACAGAAAAACGTACTTACCAGAATCAAGATCATCAGGATCAGTTGGATGCTGCTACTATTTACAGTATCCTTGAAACAGAAATTCTGCCGTTGTATTATGCACGTAATAAGAAGGGATATTCTGAAGGTTGGGTGAAGACTGTAAAGAACTCTATTGCCCAGATTGCTCCTCACTATACAATGAAACGTCAGCTTGATGATTATTATAATAAGTTCTATATCAAAGAAGCAAAACGTTTCCAAATGTTGTCTGCTAATGATAATGCCAAAGCAAAAGAGATAGCAGCATGGAAAGAGGAAGTAGTTGAAAAGTGGGATTCAATTGAAATTGTATCTTGCGAAAAGACAGAAGAGCTTGTGAAGGGAGCTATCGAAAGCGGAAAAGAGTATACAATCACTTATGTAATCGATGAAAAAGGCTTGAATGACGCCGTAGGACTCGAGTTAGTGACTACTTATACGACTGCCGATGATAAGCAACATGTTTATTCGGTAGAACCGTTCAGTGTTATCAAGAAGGAAGGCAACCTGTACACATTCCAGGCAAAACACAGCTTGTCTAATGCAGGAAGCTTTAAGGTATCTTACCGTATGTTCCCAAAGAACCCGGATCTTCCTCATCGTCAGGACTTCTGCTACGTACGCTGGTTTGTGTAACAAACAGCTATAAAGTATTATAATAAAAATAGCCCTTGCAATAGTAAAATATTGCAAGGGCTAATTGTTTGTATATGAAGTTGTGTCAAAAGTCTGAGAAAGCTATCAATATGTAACTTTAGAAACGCAGATTAACACAAATGACCGCGGATTTAATTTAATCTTTGCGTTAATTAGCGTTAATCTGCGTTTTAATGATGGTTAATTTACTTTATTGACGACCCTCACGATCTTTTTTTATTTCAGTACTTCAGCCAGTTTGCTTTGGAGTCCTTCGCCGTGGAGTCCACGTGCGATGATTGTACCTTCACTGTCAATCAGAATGGTATGAGGAATACTGTTTACAGCATACAATTGTGCACCTTCACTACCCCAATATTTCAGATCGGACATCTGTGGCCATGTGATTTTCAGATTCTTGATAGATTCTTTCCATGCATCAGCGCTTTGGTCAAGTGATACACCTACAATCTCAAAGTTTTTGCCTTTATATTTAGCATAAGCATCTACGAGATTAGGCATTTCACGACGGCAAGGACCGCACCAGCTTGCCCAGAAATCAATAAGAACAACTTTACCTTTGCCTACATAGTCAGACAATTTAACGGGTTTGCCGTCAGGAGTCAACATTTCGAAATCAATGAATTTTTGTCCTACAGCGGTCTTCTTCTGCTTCTCAGTCATTTCCTTGATCTTTACGATTGTTTCGTCATTCTGAAATTGGGCTGGAATTTGTTGCAACAAAGCATCATTTTCCGCAGTTGTCATATTGTAATAGTTGGTTTTGAACAGATGAATACCGACAGGGTTTGTGATATTCTTCTCGATGCCTTCTTTGTAGACCTGTCCCAACTCTTCTTCGAGTTTTTCAAGTTCCTTCATATTGGCTTCTTTCTGTTCATCGGTTATATCGGCACTTCTCATTGATTCATAAAGAGGAGTTGCTTTCTGATTCAACGCATTGATTTTGTTACGGATTTCCTGATATGCATTATTATTGGCTGTACCGGTTGCCGAATCATTATCTCTGGTCAGTGCTATATTGATCTTACCATTTTCAAGGAAGAAGTCTATAAGTAAAGCGTCGTTACCCTTACCGGATGTAATGTAACGGTTGACAGCAGAGTCCTGCACACCTTCAAAGGTGAAAGTTCCTTTTGTGATAATTGCAGTATCCAGTTTGCTAAGCTGTCTGCCTACTACTTCCTGTAAAAATACAGTGTCACCGTCTGCCGCTCCTTCTACTGTACCGGTGATAACGTAGCCGGGTTTGTTGCCGTTACATGCTACCATACCTAAAGCGGCGGCAGCAACGAACAAATAAGTTAACTTTTTCATACTTTTGTGAGATTAGTGAATAAATATTTATGCAAAGATAGATTATTTTTCACTCTTATCGTGGGAAAACTCTGTTATATTAGATTAACACGTAGGAGGAAATCGTAGAAATGTGTACCTTTGCATCCCAAATTGAGTATGAATATGCAAGAAAACAAATCCATTATCGAGGTTAATGCCGTATCGAAGTTCTTTGGCGAAAAGACCGCTTTGGATAATGTGACCTTAAACGTAAAGAAGGGAGAATTCGTGACGATTCTCGGACCTTCGGGTTGTGGTAAAACCACATTATTGCGCCTTATTGCTGGTTTTCAGACGGCTACGGAGGGTGAAATAAAGATATCGGGTAAGGAAATAACACAGACACCGCCCCATAAGCGTCCGGTGAATACCGTGTTTCAAAAGTACGCTCTTTTCCCACATCTGAATGTGTATGATAATATTGCTTTCGGCTTGAAGCTGAAAAAGACACCGAAGCAGGTCATCGAAAAGAAAGTGAAAGCTGCTTTGAAGATGGTGGGCATGACGGATTATGAATATCGTGATGTCGATTCGCTTTCGGGTGGACAGCAACAACGCGTAGCTATTGCCCGTGCCATTGTCAATGAGCCGGAAGTATTGTTGCTTGACGAACCATTGGCTGCACTTGACCTCAAGATGCGCAAGGACATGCAGATGGAGTTGAAGGAGATGCACAAGAGGCTGGGCATCACATTTGTGTATGTGACACATGACCAGGAAGAGGCCTTGACACTGAGTGACACTATTGTGGTGATGAGTGAAGGAAGAATTCAGCAGATTGGTACACCGATTGATATATATAATGAACCGATCAATTCATTTGTTGCCGACTTTATAGGTGAAAGTAACATCTTGAACGGAACGATGGTGAAAGATAAGCAGGTTCGTTTTTGCGGAACCGAGTTCGAATGTGTGGACGAAGGTTTTGGTGAGAATGTGCCGGTGGATGTGGTGATTCGTCCGGAAGATTTATACATCTTTCCTGTGTCTGACATGGCACAGCTGGTGGGAGTCGTGCAGTCTTCCGTATTCAAAGGAGTACATTATGAAATGACGGTGCTTTGCAATGGATATGAATTTCTGGTGCAGGATTATCATCATTTTGAAGTCGGTGCTGAAGTAGGACTATTGGTGAAGCCGTTCGATATTCATATTATGAGAAAAGAGCGTGTCTGCAATACTTTTGAAGGTAAGTTGATTGATGATACGCATGTAGAATTCCTTGGATGTAACTTTGAGTGTGCTCCTGTTTCCGATATTGCTGCCGGTACAGATGTCCGTGTAGAAGTAGATTTCGACAAAATCATTTTGCAGGATAATGAAGAGGATGGTATGCTGACGGGAGATGTGAAATTTATACTTTACAAAGGAGATCACTATCATCTGACTGTGTGGTCGGATTGGGACGAGAATGTTTTTGTAGATACGAATGACGTATGGGACGATGGCGATCGTGTAGGTATTACTATCCCTCCAGACGGAATCCGGATAATTAATAATTAGAAATTAAAAGTAAAGAGGTGAATAAGTTATCAATATTTTTTTCATCACGTAAGAGTTGGACCCTCCCTTACATTATCTTTTCGGCGATATTTGTTGTTATTCCGTTGCTTCTTATTGTGGTCTATGCATTTACCGATGACAGCGGGCATCTTACACTGGAGAACTTTGAGAAGTTCTTTACTCACCATGAGGCAATCAACACTTTTGTATATTCTATCGGAATAGCTATTATAACAACACTTATTTGTATCCTTTTGGGGTATCCGGCAGCCTGGATTCTGAGTAATGCCAAGTTGAACCGTTCCAAAACTTTGGTAGTGCTGTTTATCCTTCCCATGTGGGTTAATATCCTGGTGCGTACACTTGCTACTGTTGCTTTATTCGATTTTTTCAGTATGCCACTGGGAGAGGGAGCATTGATTTTTGGTATGGTGTACAACTTTATTCCTTTCATGATTTATCCTATTTACAATACGTTGCAGAAGATGGATCATAGTTATATTGAAGCAGCACAGGATCTGGGAGCCAATCCGGTTCAGGTGTTTCTCAAAGCTGTTCTGCCCCTGTCTATGCCGGGAGTAATGAGTGGTATTATGATGGTGTTTATGCCTACTATTTCTACCTTTGCCATTGCCGAACTATTGACGATGAACAATATTAAACTTTTTGGTACTACTATTCAGGAGAATATCAACAATAGTATGTGGAACTATGGTGCAGCATTGTCGCTTATTATGTTGCTGCTGATTGCTGCCACCTCACTGTTCAGTACAGATGATAAAGATAATTCTAACGAAGGAGGTGGGCTATGGTAAAGAAGATTTTCGCTCAGACCTATTTGTGGATATTGCTTTTGCTGCTTTATTCGCCAATTGTGATTATTGTGATTTATTCGTTTACCGAAGCCAAAGTTTTAGGAAACTGGACCGGGTTTTCAACAAAACTCTACTCTTCTCTGTTTACAACCGGGACGCATCATTCGTTGATGAATGCGCTGATGAATACGATTACTATCGCTTTGATAGCAGCTACAGCTTCTACCTTGTTGGGGAGTATTACAGCTATTGGTATTTTTAATTTAAAGACCCGTGCCCGTAAAACCATCGGCTTTGTGAATAGTATTCCTATTCTGAATGGAGATATTATCACTGGTATTTCTCTGTTTCTGTTGTTTGTTTCGCTGGGTATTTCACAGGGATATACAACTGTGGTACTGGCGCATATTACATTTTGTACTCCCTATGTGGTGCTTAGTGTGTTGCCGCGTCTCAAACAGATGAATCCGAACCTCTACGAAGCGGCTCTTGATTTGGGAGCTACCCCGATGCAGGCACTACGTAAAGTGATTATTCCGGAGATTCGTCCGGGAATGATTAGTGGTTTCATGCTTGCACTGACACTCTCGATTGATGATTTTGCAGTAACGGTGTTCACTATTGGTAATGAAGGGCTCGAGACGCTCTCTACTTATATTTATGCTGATGCCCGTAAGGGAGGACTGACGCCGGAACTCCGTCCGCTTTCTACGATCATCTTTGTGGTAGTTCTCGCACTGCTGATTGTCATCAATCATAGAGCTGGCACTTCCCGTGCGGGGAGTAACGGCAAGCGATAATTGAACGATGATATGGGATAATATAATGAACTGTTTATGAAGAAAATTCTATCTATATTTATTTTATCAGGACTTCTCCTTACCGGTTGCTACAACACAGGTGAGCCGCGTGGGAAGGTATTGAAGATATACAATTGGGCTGATTATATCGGAGAGGGTGTACTGGAAGATTTTCAGGCTTATTATAAAGAGCAGACAGGTGAAGATATCCGCATTGTTTATCAGACATTTGATATCAATGAAATTATGCTTACCAAGATTGAAAAAGGGCATGAGGATTTTGATGTCGTTTGTCCTTCGGAGTATATTATTGAACGTATGTTGAAGAAAGATTTGTTGCTGCCCATTGATACTGCTTTTGCTCATTCGCCCGATTATATGAACAATGTTTCTTCATACATCCGTGAGCAGATAGCCAAACTTAGCCAGCCGGGACGTCCCGCCAATCAGTATGCAGTTTGTTACATGTGGGGTACAGCAGGGATTCTTTATAACAAGGCTTTTGTTACCGAGCAGGAAGTAGATACCTGGGGGTGTCTTTGGGATAAGAAATATGCCGGTAAAATCCTGATGAAAGATGCTTATCGTGATGCATACGGGACGGCTATTATCTATTCTCATGCCAAAGAGCTGGAAGAAGGAAAAGTAACGGTTGAACAACTGATGAACGATTATTCTCCTGAAGCGATGGCTATAGTAGAGAAATATCTCAAAGCGATGAAACCTAATATTGCCGGCTGGGAGGCTGATTTCGGAAAAGAGATGATGACAAAAAACAAAGCCTGGATCAATATGACCTGGAGTGGTGATGCCATGTGGGCCATTGAAGAGGCTGAAGCGGTGGGCGTGGACCTTGATTATGTAGTGCCTAAGGAAGGCAGCAATATCTGGTATGATGGTTGGGTGATTCCAAAGTATGCACGCAATCCGAAAGCTGCCAGTTATTTTATTAATTTCATGTGTCGTCCTGATATTGCTATTCGGAATATGGATGCCTGTGGATACGTAAGTTCTATTGCCTCTCCCGAGATTATGGAAGAGAAAATAGATACAGCGTTGCCTTATTATTCCGACTTGAGTTATTTCTTTGGTCCCGGTGCAGATAGTATTCAGATCAACCGTATTCAGTATCCGGATCGTAGTGTAGTAGAACGTTGTGCGATGATTCGTGATTTTGGTGATAAGACCAAAGATGTACTCGAGATATGGTCCCGTATCAAAGGGGACAATCTGGGAGTGGGCATTACTATTTTTATCTTTGTAGTGGTGGGGGTAATGAGTGGATGGATGATATACAAGCGTATACAACGTTATCAGCGTAATAAATTACAGAGACGGCGCAGCCGCAGAAAGAAGAATCAGAAGTCGTTGTAATCTTATATATTACTCACCACAGAGTAACACGGAGTTCCACAGAGTTTAAATCTTTATTGAAACGCAGATGATCGCAGATTTTCGCAAAGGGAAACAAATGTATGATGAAGAACTACAGTCTTTTAATCTGCGTTCATTTGTGTTAATCTGCGTTTCATCAGATAAATACTACTCTGTGGAACTCCGTGTTACTCTGTAGTGAAATACACTCATAACTACACAGTCTTAATCAATTATCAATTTTTAATTAATTTGTTTGCAGCATTTCCCTCATGCGAGCGTCTAATAGACAAAACCAGACGCCGCATGAGGGAAATTTGCATCTATACTATTCTATGTCTATTCTGTTCTGTTACTCTCGTGGCGCAGGAAGTCCCGTTCGAAGGGCTTCATCTGGATGATTTGATTTCAGTCCCCGGCGAGCGTAAACCGGGGACTTTCAAATCTCCTCTGCCTGCTGCTAAGTTGTCGGACTTTGAGATTCTTCGTTCCGATAAACCCTTTGTACCCCATTGGCCGCGTCCTTCTCTTCCTGGTATGACTCCGGTACATTTCCCACAAACAAATTATCTTAGGAGTTTGTCTCTTTGGAAACCTTCCCGGCGATTGACTTTTCGCGGAGATTATTTTTCGTCGGGTTCTTTACCGGTAGAAACTTATTCTGCATACAGTATCCGGTCAGAAGCTGAAGCCGGTTATAAACTGACTAAAAAGTTCTCGCTTTACCTTTCTACCAACTATATATCCGATAGGTATCGCACGCCGCGCAGTCTTTACACAATGGGAGCCGGAGGAGGAGTTACTTACCAGTTTAATAATAAATTTCAGTTGAAAACAGGTGTTTATTATCAGTACAATACTGTTTTCAGAAAATGGGAATGGATGTATCTGACTAGTTTTATTTTCTGTTTTTGAGGTCTGTTTGTAATGCATTCCCACCTTTTTTGCATTTATTTCTAAAGAAATTGCCTTTTTTTTTTCTAAATCCCCACTTAATGTCTATATTTACCACGTTTTAAAGATTTCTGATAAGTAAGATACGGTTCCTTCTCAATATTATTGCAGAGTTATTTATCTCCTTAACAAGACTTCTCTAACAAAATCATTTTATTATTTAAGAATTAATTATTTTTTTCGATGAACATTTTTATTGCAGGATTGAGCTATAACATTAGCGATTCCGATTTAACAGAGTTGTTTGCAGAGTATGGAGAAGTAGCCTCAGCAAGAGTTATTTCTGACAGAGAGACTGGCCGTTCTAAAGGTTATGGTTTCGTAGAGATGGCAGATGAAGAAGCCGGTGATAAGGCTATTGCAGCATTGAACGAAGCAGAAATAGATGGCAGAAAGCTTGCTGTATCTGTAGCTCGTCCTAAGACAGAATCTGCTCCGCGTCGCAGCTTTAATGGCGGTGGCAATCGTGGCGGTGGTTACGGTGGCGGTAATCGTGGCGGTGGCTACGGTGGCGGTCGTGACAGATATTAATCTGACGAAAAGCGGAAACGCTATGTACGCATAGTAAAAAGGCATCCAAAGATATTCTTTGGATGCCTTCCTTTTTATATATTTGTAGGATGAGAGAAACACTATCAGACATTGCGCTTTATCATGAGTATAGAGCCACGACGGATGCGAATGGTTTACTGTCCGAACGGACCTGGGAGGATTTGAATCTGGATGATTTTTTCCTGTTTTCCGACCATACTTCCTCTTGCGTAGGTAGGCAATATCTGTATGATATATTGCACTATAATCGCTCATCGGAAGTGGCGGGTCAGGAGAAGATGCTTGATTCTCTTTCTGCTGATACTGTTTTGCGCCGTGATATCCAAAATGAGTTGAAAAAACTGAATCATGTGGATGCCTGCTCGATTGTCTCGTTGTTCTCGGCTACTCATCCGGTCAGTTCACGCTCTTTCTACTTATTACTGAGAGTTTTGCAATTCATACCGGCACTTTCTTTGGGATTGTTGTATATTACTTCTTCTGCCGGGTTTCTCTGGTTAATGTTGGCAGGGCTGCTTGTAAACCTTGTGTTACACTATCGTAAAAAGACAGAGATGCAGGCATATTTGTTTTCTGTGCCACAGTTATTGAACTTGTTGAAGCAGTCAGAAAAATTAACGAAACGACCGCTCTGCCTCTCAATTAATAAGGAGATAACGGAAGTGTTGGCCGACTTAATGCCTTTGAGGAAACGTTTAGCTTCTTTCCGTCTGAGCATCCGCCTTGAAAGCGATTTGGCTTTTATGGTTTATTTATTCACTGAGTTGTTTAACATGTTTTTTCTGACCGAGGCGATCTCTGCATCCCGTGCTTTTTTTCTTTTACAGGGTAAACAGCAGAAGTTAGAACAGGTATTCCGCTTTTTCGGGCTGATAGATGTTTTATGTTCTGTTTCTGAGTTTCGGAGTAAATTGCCCTACTACTCATTACCTGAGTCTTGTTCTGAAGAGATTTCATTTCAGGTAGAGGATATCTACCACCCATTGATAGAAAATTGTGTATCCAATACCATTATCCTTTATGGCAAGTCTGTATTGATTACCGGTTCCAATATGTCGGGAAAGACAAGTTTTATCCGTTCAATAGGAGTGAATCTACTTTCTGCAGGAGCGTTGCATACTTGTTTTGCGCATCGTTTCTGTTCTTTTCCGGATTTGAAGTTAGCTTCTGCTATCCATATGGAAGATAGTTTAATGGAAGGAAAAAGCTTCTTCCTGCAGGAGGTACAGACCGTTAAGGAGATGATTGATCTGAGCCGGGAAGGAAACCATCTGTTTTTACTGGATGAATTGTTTAAAGGAACGAATACAATTGAGCGGATTGCCATAGCCAAAGCAGTACTTTCGGCATTGGTGGTGCAAAGAAACCTTGTGTTTATATCTACCCATGATATTGAACTTGCATCTCTGTTGAAAGCTGAATATGACTTGTATCACTTCTGCGAAAGTGTAGAAGACGGGATACTGTCTTTTGATTACAAACTGAAGTCCGGCCCGGTGACAGAACGTAATGCCATACGCATTCTTGATATTTGCGGTTACCCGCAAGAGGTAATACAAGAAGCCTATGGAGTGGTAGGTCGGATTTCCGGATTTTAATTTTATTTTAATATGTCCGGAAAGGTTATTGTTACTTTTGTGTAGCTGTTTACTTCTGAATCTATTATTATTTTACCACCATATACTGATAGTATCTTCATAGATAGGCTCAGTCCGATTCCTTGACCTGTATATTCGCGTGTATTACTTGCCCGATAAAAGGAGTGGAATATGTGGTGTATTTCTTCCTCCGGAATGCCAATTCCATAGTCTTTTACCTCTATGACCGGGCAACCTTCACGGATATTTAAACTGACGTCTACCTGTGCTTTTGAGTATTTTCGGGCATTATCTATTATGTTTTGCAGTGCGATGCGCAGCAGATAGAAGTTGGCTGTGATATGGACGTTTCCAGCTGTCTCATTCGTGTTGAATGTCACCTGTGGATATTGCAGGCACAAGTCGCGCAGGAGCACAATGAGGTCTATCTTTTCCCTGGCGTTTTGCAATATATCTTCATCCTGGCGGGAGAGGAAAAGCAGGTGTTTTATCAGTTGGGTGATGCGTTTGCTTTCTGTGGAGATGCGTTGCAGCGAGTCTATGTATTCCGTAGCAGAGCGCTCTTTGAGCAGGCTGATTTCACATTCTCCCTGAATGGCGGTGAGCGGGTTATTCAGTTCATGCGAGGCATTACTGATGAATGACTTTTCTGCCCGGAACGCAGTATCTATCCTGTCCAGCATTTCATTCAAGGTTCTGATAAGTTCGTCCAGTTCGTCTTTGTTATCGAAGGTTTTCATCCGTACATTCAGATTGTTTCCGCGAATGCGTTTCAGCTCTTTGAGGATGTGCTGCAAAGGACGCAGAATACGGTTGGCATAAATTCTTCCGAGGAGATAGATGAGGCCGCAGCTTATCAGCAGGAGGAATACGGCGAGCAGAAGGATATGCTTTTGAATCTCGTATCCATAGGTATTGTTTGCCATTACCAAAACAATAAAGTCGCCTTCATTGTCGGGGTAGTGGAGTGCAGCGCCTCTCAGCTTGCCATAAACGAAGGAGACCGGGAGATCTTTGAACAGGCGTGCCTGCTGGTTGCTGTCGAGGTATTTGTTCAGAGAATCGTTTACAGCCATCGGTACACTGTCTATGTTTAGCAATATTTCCTGTGCCTGTGGCAGTAGCTCGTTGTACTTCTGCTGAATTTCGCGGTAACTGTATTCGTCTACCTCATCTTTTTCCCAATGTTTCTGAGCAGTCAGATAGGCTTTCTCTATCAGGTAAGAGTCGTAGAGATGATTGATATACCGGGAGGTGAAAAAGTAGAATACCATAACCACCGCAGTGATGGCTCCTACGGTGATGATGGTATAAAACAGTGCTATCCTGGATCCTATTTTCATCTTTTGTACCTCCCTACATCTTTTTTGTTATTGTATTCCCATGATGTACCCCATTCCCACAACCGTATGAATGAGTTTCGTCTCGAAATCTTTATCTATCTTATTTCGCAGATAGTTTACGTAGACATCTACCACATTGGTGTTGGTATCGAAGTTCTTGTCCCACACATCTTTCAACAGCGTAAGGCGCGAGAGAACGGTGCCCTGGTGTGTCATAAAGTACTCTAAAAGGCGGTATTCCTTTACGGTGAGGTCAATGGTGAACTCTCCCCGCTGGGCACGACGGGTATTACAGTCCAATACAAGATCGTTGCAGGTGAGTTGTAATGCCGGGTTCTCTTTACCCCGGCGGAGCAATGCTTTGATACGGGCTTCCAACTCCTGAAAACTGAAAGGTTTTACCAGATAATCATCTGCTCCGGCATCGAGTCCCTTTACGATATCTTCGGTAGTACCTAATGCCGTGAGCATGACGACGGGGGTCTGATACCCTTCTCTCTGGCGATATTGCCTGCATAGATCCAATCCGTTTGTTCCGGGCATGATAATGTCCAGTATCAGCAAGTCGAATGCTTCATTCTGCAACAGTTCCCAGCCGGAAGTGCCGTCATGGGCTACGGTGACTGTGTGCCCGAATTCCCGTAATCCGCGTTCGATGAACGAGGCAATGTTTATCTCATCTTCTACCAATAATATCTTTGCCATGAACGAGTTGTTTTAGTATTTTGCAAATATACGAGATTCACAACAGAGGACACAGGGGGTACGGCGTTTTTTCTTTTGAACCTTGTGATGTGAGGTTCCGTATGGAACGTAGGGTTTGTCACTGAGGTACCTTCCGTTTGTCGGTGGGGTGGATTATTTTACATGTACATCTAATACAGTACGACATGTGCATGTCGTACTGCTCCACATGTACATGTCATGCTGCTTTACATGTACATGTAAAACATCCCTCCTCTACGACCTCCGGTAGGTTTGTCTACGGGGTACGTTCCTTTCCATACCTTTTGTGGTGAATCTGCTCATAACTTCCTCTGATTCAGGTTTCCCTCCTTGTCATACAGCATCTTTTCGTATACCACTTCCACAATCAGCGGGAAAATGAATAGGGCGAAGAAAGTTGCTCCTATCAGTCCGCCGATGATGACAATAGCCAACGGGCGTTGTGATTCCGACCCGATACCATGGCTCATAGCTGCCGGCATCAGGCCAATGGCTGCCATAGCTGCTGTCATCACTACCGGACGGATGCGGGAACGCATACTTGTCTGGATCGCTTCGGGCAGGGGGAGTCGTGCCTGTATGTTATGTTTGATATCCGAAATCATGATGACACCATTCTGAATGCAAATGCCGAACAAGGCGATAAACCCGATACCCGCCGAAATGGAGAAGTTAAAGTGCGTGATGAGCAATGCTATAATGCCACCAACGGCAGCGAAAGGTACATTCAGCAGCACCAGTCCGGCATCCCGGGCGTTGGAGAACAACACAAACAGGATGATAAAGATGATGGCAATGCTTACCGGAACTACCTGTGAGAGGCGTTTCGTAGCCCTTTGCTGGTTCTCAAAGTCTCCTGTCCATTTCAGTGTATAGCCTTCGGGCAGATGTATGGAGGCATTCACTTTCTTCTGTGCTTCGGCTACGGCAGTTCCCATATCCCGTCCGCGTACGGAGAATTTCACGGCACAGAAGCGGGTGTGGTTATCACGGAATATCAGCAGAGGGCCGGTAATGGTCTTTATCTCTGCCAGTTCTTTGATGGGTATCATGGTACCGTTCATGGTGGGTACCAGTATCTTGCCTATTTCTTCTTCATTTTGGCGGTATTCCGGTTTGTACCGCACCATGATGTTAAATTTGCGTTCGTCTTCGTAAAGCAATGAAGCCGACTTGCCGCCAATGGCCATTTCGATGATGGATTGTACATCTTCTTTGGCTACACCGTAGCGTGCCAGGCTCTGCTCATTCAATTCAATGCGCAGTTCCGGCTGTCCGATGTTACGGATGACACCCAAGTCTTCGATACCTTGCACGGTAGCGAGTATTTTGTCTATTTCTACTGCTATCTTCTCAGAGTTGTACAAGTCTTTGCCGAATACTTTTACGGCGATAGACCCTTTGACACCCGAAGCGGCTTCTTCCACATTGTCCGTGATAGGTTGGGAAAAGTTGAAGTCGATACCGGGATAGAGTGAGAGGTCATCCTGCATTTTATCTATCAGTTGCAGTTTGCTTCGTTTGCTTTCCCACTCCTTTTCCGGATAGATATCTACATGAAATTCAATATTGTAGAACCCCGTTGCATCCGTACCGTCGTTGGGGCGTCCGGTCTGCGAAAGCACTTGCCTTACCTCAGGATAAGCAGCGAGCTTGCGCCTCATCTGATTGGCGAGTTTCACCGATTCGTTCAGCGAGATACTTTGTGGCAGGGTAGCACGGATGTAGATAGAACCTTCGTTCAACTGTGGCAGGAATTCAGTACCTAACAGAGTAAACATCCACAATCCGACAACAGCCACGATACTTGCCAACCCGATGGATAGTTTGCGGTGCGCATAGCATTTATTGAACAGGGCGCTCGCTTTCTCGTTGATGAAGCGGACAAAGAAGTTGTTCTTTTCACGTACATTCTTCTTTAATAACATAGACGACATCACCGGAACCAGTGTAAGCGTGAATAATAATGCACCCAACAAGGCAAAACCGAGGGTATAGGCGAGAGGTGAGAACATCTTGCCTTCTACTTTCTGGAAAGAGAAGATAGGAATAAGGGCTGTGATAATAATCAGTTTGGAGAAAAAGACAGCCTTTGCCTTGTCTTTGGCTGTATGGCGGATCAGTCCCATTTTCGACATACGGTTGAAAGCCGGCATTCCTACTTCCCGTGCTTTCTTATCGAGCGCCACAAATACCCCTTCCACCATTACCACGGCACCGTCTATAATAATACCGAAGTCGATAGCTCCCATCGATAAGAGATTGGCCGACATCCCCATGGCACGCAGGCAGATAAAGGCAAAGAGCAGTGCCAGCGGGATGACTACCGCCACTACCACTGTAGTCCGCCAGTCTGCCATGAATATCAGTACAATGAAGGTCACAAGCAGGATTCCTTCAATCAGGTTATGTGTCACCGTTCGTACGGCGAGGTTTACAAGGTTTTCGCGGTCATAGAAAGGCACAATCTGTACATCCTTGGGCAATACATTCTTGTTGATATCTTCTATTTTGGTCTTTAGAGCATCAATCACTTCTCCTGGGTTTTCTCCCTTACGCATTACGACGATACCTTGTACTACATCGTCTTCATCCATTCTTCCTACTTGTCCCAGGCGGGGTAGGGAGGATTCGTGTACATCTGCCAGATGGCGTACTAACACAGGAGTGCCGTTGATATTCTTCACTACGATGTTCCGTAACTCTTCCAGGTCGTTGATGAGTCCGATGCCGCGTACTACGTATGCCTGTGAACTTTTGGTGATCACGTCGCCACCCACATTGATGTTACTGTTGGCAATGGCGTTGTAAAGCTCAAGCGCGGTGATACCGTAATTAATAAGCTGGTGAGGGTTGACGCTTACTTCAAACGTCTTTACCTCTCCGCCAAAACTAACGATATCCGCCACGCCCGATACCGAACGGAGGTTACGTTCAATCACCCAGTCCTGGATGGTTTTCAGTTCCCGTACGCTTCGCTTATCACTGCGCAAAGTATAGCGGAATATCTCTCCCGTAGGGCCGTAGAGGGGTTGTACTTCCGGTGTTATCCCATCCGGCAGGTCAGCATCATTCAATAAATTGTACACTTGCTGGCGCGCGGTGAAGTCGTCTACCTGATCTTCGAACATCACGTTGATAACCGACAGTCCAAAGAGGGTAGTGGAGCGTATATCTGTTTTCTTCTGCACCGGATTCATCGCTATCTCAATGGGGATAGTGATGAACTTTTCCACTTCTTCGGCACTGCGTCCCGGCCATTGGGTGATGATGGTCACTTTGGTATTCGTTACATCCGGGAAGGCATCAATCGGGGTATGTTTAAAAGATACAACGCCGGCAATGACGGCTATCGTGGTGCAGAAAAAGATAAAAAACTTGTTCTTCAGTGAGAAGGCTACAATGTTGTCAATAAACTTATGCATCGTTTGTTCCTCCTTTTAATCTGCATTCAATGCGTTGTAAACCAGCAATACATTTTTATTCAGGATTCGGTCTCCCTCTTGTACACCCGATGAAAGATAGCACTCTTTGCTCAGTTGGCGGTAGACTTCAACTTCCTTTATGGTGAGTTTGCCGTTGGCGTCTGCTGCTGCTACTACGTAGTTCTTTCCATTTTCAAACACAAGGGCGTGTGAGTCTATGCGCGGCAGTTTCTTACCGGATGCCTTACTTATCACGCATACATTGGTAAACATGCCCGGCTTCAGCAGATAATCTCCATTGGTGAGTTTTACCCGTACACTCATCGTTTTGCTTTCGTTGTTGAGCATGTTGTACACTTTGTCTATCTTTCCGCTGAACTCTTTGTCCGGGTAGGCGAGAGTAGTGATGCGTACCGGAGCACCTTCGTGCACCTTACTGATGTCGCTCTCATATACGTCTGCCATTACCCATACATTCTCCAACCCGGAGATGGTAAACATCTCATCGTTTTGGTCCGAACGTATCTGCATCTCTTTATTGATATTCTTTTCTACAATAAAACCGGATACGGGGGCTTTCACCAGATAAAGCGATTTTCCGGCAAGATGATAGATGGAGAAGATCTCCGTGATTCTCTTTTCTTCTGCTTCGGCATTGCTCAGTTCCTGACGGGCTTGCAGTACATCACGTTCTGATGCCATGCCGGAGGTAAACATATCCTGTACAGATTGCAAGTTACGGCGGGCAATGATAAGTTGTTGTTCCGCTTCTTTCTTTTGTTTCTCATAATCGGCTACTTCGCCACTCCGGATGATGGCAAGTACATCACCTTTGCTTACATGATCGCCGATTTCGGCAGAGACCTCAGTCACTGTACCTCCGAAAATAGGAAATACACGTGCCACTTGTTCCTGGTTGAAGGTAACCCTGCCGTTGAGAGTCAGCTCGTCGGTCACTTCATGTGCGTGTACAGTATCTACCGATACTACGTGTTGTAAACTGTCTGTAAGGAAGAGCTCCTGAGACATTTCTTTGGGAGTTTCTGTCTGTCCGCCACAAGCACTCAGTATCATGACGCAGAGGCAAACGGGTAGTAAGATACGGTTCATATTGATTCTAATAGTTAAATACAGTTTGTCCGACAATTGTGTTTAAGTTCTCCATAGCGAGGAATACATCTTTTTTGAGCTCATACAGTTGCAGGCAGGTTTCTTTGTAGCTTTGATAATAGTCGATGAATTCAAGCATGCTGATGTTCCGTTTCCGGAAGTTTTCATTTACTCCTTCGATAAGGCGTCCGAAGTTGTGCTCCAGTTCGTCATTGGACGACCGGTACAACTCTACTGCTTTTTGTAGCCGGCTATAAGCAGCATATAACTCCATGCGTGCCTTTTCTATGGCATATTCTTCTTCCTTTCCGTTTTGCATAATATCGATTTTAGCCGATTTAATGTTTCCCTGGTTACGGTTGAAGATAGGGACGGAGACGCTCACCCCTACGGCGAAGTAGTTGTTGATGAAGTTTCCGGCGCGGTCATACATACCTTTGATTGAAAACTCCGGTGCTGCCATAGAACGCTGTAACTTCAGGTTCGCTTTGGCAGCCGTAACACTGCTATGGGCCATTTTCAGATCAGGACGGACAGAAAGCATATTATCCATATCCGCAAAAGGAACGGCAGCTGTATCCACTTGTTTCAGAATATCATCATCCAGCAGTAGATCTATCTCCTGTCCGGCAGGGAGACTTAGTAACAAGTTTAGCTCACCACGTAAGTTTACGAGGTTGTTTTCCTGTTCATTCTTCTCTTTACGGAGCGATAGGAGTAAAGATTCCAACCGTGAACTCTCCAGCAGAGAGATGTTACCTTTATTTTGCTGTTCCCTGGAGGCTTTCATCAACAGGCTGAGAGATTCGATCTCTTTGTCGTATATTCCGATAGAGCGGGTGGAGAAACATATTTCAACAAAAGTCTTGTTCAGTTCGCTTCGCAGGGTACGCAATACTTCTTCAAATTGATGTTCGGCTATTTCCTTGTTTACCTTTTCCAGCCGTACCCGTTTATTACGTTGTCCGGCAAGGTTGATAACCTGTTCTATTTCGGCAGTGGCTTCTCCTTCTTTTCCTACATCAAAGTACTTGCCGTTCAGTCGGTTGTATACATTCTGTTCCAGTGAGATTACGGGATTGTCAAATAACCGTGCCTGAGTCACCTGTGCCTGTGTCTTGTCGATATTATATCGTTCGGCAATTAATGACAGGTTACGTTCCAGAAACATCTTTTCTGCATCTTTCAGTGATAACTGCAAAGGAGATTCCTGTGCATGCGGGAGTCCGTAGATAGAAGAGAAAAATAAAATAATAATCAGCCTTTTCATTCTTACTTTTAATTTGCGGACAAAAGTAAGGCTCTCTCTTCGAAAGGCACTCTAAAGGTGATTATAAAACACTTAGCTGAGATTAGAAAGTGATTAGAAATAGGTTTGTTACTCTGTATACAGAGTTTTTATTGACATGTTAAAGAGATTATTATAAAGTGAATTATTTGTTTGGTAGTTAATTTTTTTTATGATAAAAAGGTTGTGTAGTTTAGGAAATATTATCTATATTTCGGTCAAAATAAACACTATGATAATAGACTTCTGAACAATAAATGTAATAACTCATCATGGATATAAATATGCTAAGTGTACTGGTACCTGTCTATAACGAAGAAGAGTGTTTCTTATTACTCTATGAGAGACTGAGTTGCGTACTTTCAAAGCTACCCTGTAAATCTGAAATACTGTTTGTGAATGATGGCAGTAAAGATAACTCTCTGCTTTTGATGAAGGAGGTTCAAAAGAAAGACAAACGGGTGTCTTTGGTTGATTTATCACGTAATTTCGGAAAGGAGATTGCAATGGCTGCCGGTATTGACTATATAAGAGGTGATGCATTGGTCATCATTGATGCCGATTTACAGGATCCTCCCGAATTGATTCTTGAAATGTTTAAGGAAATAAAGCAGGGATATGACGATGTGTATGCAAAGCGCTCTAATAGGAAAGGAGAATCCTTTTTAAAGAAAGCCACTTCCAAGCTATACTATAGATTATTAAAAACGATGTCGGATATTCCTATCCAAGAAGATACAGGTGATTATAGGATGTTTAGTAAACGGGCTATTGATGCTCTGCGGCAATTGAAAGAAAATGAGCGGAATATGAAAGGGCTGTTTTCTTACATTGGCCTTAAAAAGAAACCTATATATTATGAGCGGGATGCAAGAGCGGCAGGTTGTACCAAATGGAATTATTGGAAATTGACTAATCTGGCAATTAAAGGTTTTACTTCGTTTTCCAAAACTCCTTTGCGTATTGTATCGTTAATTGGCGTCATAGTATCTTTCACGGCATTCGTCTATTTAATAACTGTTGTTGTACGGGCTGCTATTTGGGGAGATCCTGTATCAGGTTATCCATCATTAATGAGTGTTATTCTTTTTTTAGGAGGAATTCAGTTACTCGCGTTAGGGATTATAGGCGAATATTTAGGTATTGTCTTTTCTGAAACGAAGAAAAGGCCTGTCTATTATATAAATGAATACAGTACAAACATTGAAGAAACAAACTGATCTGATTTTCAACTTTTAAACACACACAGATAATCATGTACATATTTAAGAAGCAAATAGTTGGTAGCAATCTTTTTGCAAAGACTAATCTATGGTTTACAATTGGCTTTATTCTGACGGCTGCCCTTACGTTTTCGGAAGTAGCACGTGGCAGACAGTATAACTTTATGATATTTAGTGATGCCACCAGAGACTTCTGGAATGGTATTATTCCATACGGAGCAACATGGGCGGAAGAAAAAGGACACGATGTGTTTCTTTATGGGCCTTTGTTTAACATACTCTTTAGCCCGTTTGCTTATCTGCCTTCATGGCTTGCGCCTTTTGTGTGGAACTTAGTGAATTTTACGCTCTATTTTATTTCTATATTTACATTACCGGATAAATATACCAAGGAGACAAAATGCAAGATATTCCTGTATACATTGCCTATTTTAGCAACGACGTTACTGTCATTTCAGTACAATGTCAGTGTTGCTTATTTCTTTCTCTTTTCATTTTCTTTGCTGGAGCGTGGTAAGTATCTGCCGGCTATTTTAATTATATTGTTATCCGGATTTACTAAGATCTATGGCATTTTTCAGTTGGGAATGTTGTTGTTTTATCCTAAAGTGTGGAAAAACTTCGGGTATGTTGCATTAATTGCAGCCCTATATATTTTTGTACCATTGATAAAAATACCTGTTATGGAGTTGTCTGGATATTATGAACATTGGTTTAACGGGTTGGCACATCAGAAAACGCTTCGTGTTTTTCATACCTTCTTCTATCTGAAGCCATTCTTTTCGCAACCGCCTGCATGGACTACAATAGCTCAGATCTTTGCTATAGTTCTATTGGCTTTTTTGGTTTTAGTAAACCGGTCTAAATACAAGGATTTTGCATTTAGAGTACAGGCACTTGGTATATTAATGGGATGGGTTATTCTTTTCGGTACCTCATCGGAGTATCACACTTACGTAATAGCACTCCTGGGATATATGTTGTGGTATTATAGCCGTCAGCCTTCCCGGATAGATAAAATACTGTATTACAGTAATCTGATTGTGTTAGGATTGATGCCGATAGATTTATTCTGCCCAGGTGTAGTGTGGCGTTTCTTTTTCCTGACTACGACTCTTAATATCTGGATATTCACAATCACCTGGTTTCGGATGGTTTGGATAACGTTTTGCTCTTCATTTGTTTTTGCCACTCTTTTGCCTTATCTTCGTCCGTCAAAAAGATGATGAAACAGAATAATAATTTATCCGCTAAATACCGGTATCTCTTCTTCGATCTGGATGGTACCGTTACTGATCCTATGCAGGGCATTACCCGCTCTGTAGACTATGCACTCAATCACTTCGGTATTGTTGTGAACGACCTTCGGGAATTGTGTCCTTTTATCGGCCCTCCGCTGAAAGATTCTTTTATGGAGTTCTATCAGTTTACGGAAGCACAGGCAGAGGAGGCAGTGAAAAAATACCGGGAACGGTATTCGGAGACAGGGCTTTATGAGAATGAGGTGTATCCCGGCATTGCCGAACTTCTGGAAAAGGCCCGTCAACAAGGATATCAGTTGATGATGGCAACTTCCAAACCGGATGTTTTTGCCCGGCTTATTTTGGAACATTTTCATTTGGACGGTTGTTTTTCTTTTGTTGGTGGCAGTGGTCTGGATGGTTCACGACATACGAAAGCAGAGGTGATAGAATATGTGTTGCATGAGAACGGAATTACGGATCTGAACCGTGTGGTGATGATTGGTGACCGGAAGCATGATATCATAGGTGCAAAGGCAGTAGGCATTGATTCAATCGGTGTACTTTATGGATATGGTGACAGAGAGGAGCTGACGAAAGCCGGAGCAGATTATATTGTGGAGGACATTGCAGACTTGGGAGAGCTTTTATTGAAGTAACAGAAAATAAACAGGAGGGAGTAATGGATACAAAAAGAACTGTTCTTGTGCGGGGCTTGCTGATGGTGTGTCTGCTTTTAATATTGCCTTACGTAAGAGCACAACATCCTTTGACAAAAGAGCTTGACATCTTGTTGCAAGGAAAACAGGCAAAGGTAGGAGTGGCTGTTGTGTTTGAAGGGCGGGAGACATTCACTTACAACAATCAGCATCATTACCCTTTGATGAGTGTTTTTAAGTTTCATCAGGCATTGGCGGTGATGAAATCTCTCGATACACGGCAGTTGCCTTTGGAAACAGAAATATATGTTCGCAAAGCAGATCTGCTGCCCGATACTTATAGTCCTTTGAGAGATGCCCGCCCCGAGGGAGAGTTTAATATCTCTGTGGGAGAATTATTGCGGTACAGCATATCGGAGAGTGATAATAACGCCTGTGACATTTTGCTTCGTTATATAGGTGGTACGGGAGTGGTCGATGAATATGTTCGCACGTTGGGTATAGAAGATTTTAAGATTGAGGCAAATGAAGAGAAGCTGAATGAAGCTTTTGAATATCAGTATCTCAACTGGACTACACCACTTGCAGCCGTTCAGGTGATGGAGAAGTTTCGTACAGAAACATTGTTTCGGCATTCCGGCTATAAAGAGTTTTTAGAGAAGTTAATGATAGGAACTGTTACAGGAAACGATAAGTTAAAAGCCGGATTACCCCAGGAGGTTGTATTTGGGCATAAGACGGGCTCTTCCGGCAGAAACGAATCGGGGTTGAAAGCGGGAGATAATGACATGGGATTTGTCCGCTTGCCGGATGGGAGGCAATATAGTATAGCAGTGTTTGTGACAGATTCCAGAGAAGATGACAAAACGAATGCAGCTCTTATTTCCGAGATATCCCGAAAAGTATATGAATATTACAATGCACCCAAAGAGCGAAAAATTCCTTATACCAGCGAAAAGAATTTTGCCGATACCATCCCTTTTGAGTTTTCTCAGAATCGTATTTTAATTTCCGCTTCAGTAAATGGCACTGAGCGGAAATTTCTTTTTGATACCGGTGCTTCCTCTTTACTTCTGAATAAAGAGTTGTTAAGTGGCGAAGATACTTATAGAGGAGATAGTGCACGTGATGCCAACGGCGTACGTATTGCTGTAAACATGGCAGATGTAAGGGAGTTGCGTTTAGGAAACCTGCATTTCAATCATTATCCGGCTACCCTTTGGGATATGAATGAGAATAGTCTTTTCAACTGTGAAGGAGTAGACGGGCTGATAGGAAGTGAGATTTTGCAGAATTTATCGGTTAAGATAGATACCGGAAACCAACGCCTGATCCTGACAGACAGGAAAAATCATTTTAAGGCAGAGAAAGGAAAACGGAGACGGATGAAGGTGATAGCAAACTGTCCCCTTCTGGATATAAAGCTATTCCGTAGATTGCAGGAGACCGGAGTACTTTTTGATACGGGAGCTCCGGAACTTTATGACCTTTGCGATGAGGTATTTATTCTGTTGAAGAATCGTATGCCTAAAAAGATAGAACGGTGTGTGACGGACTGTGCTTATGGAGCTTCTTCTATTGGCATAACAGGTGCTGGCCGGGATACTTTGCGTTATCGTTTGAGGTTTGACTGGATGAAGATCGGTCCGGTCACTTTCAGGAATGTGATGACAGAAACACATACAGGGGTTACTTCGCGTGTCGGAACCGGTTTGCTTAACTATGGGCAGATGATTCTTGATTTTCCCCGAAAGCAATATCTTTTCATACCGTATGACGGTATTTCGTCAGTAATGCTGCCTGATACCGGTGTTTCCGGTATTTCATTTATCCCCGAAGAAGGTCGGATCAAAATCGGGTTGGTGTGGGAAAACTCAAAGGCCTACCGGATAGGAGTACGAAGAGGATTCGTTGTGAAAGAGGTCAACGGATATAATGTAGAAGATGACTTTTGTGCCTTGTTGAAACTACGTAGTTCGCGTGCAAAGTCACTCAAGGTAGTCGATTTGCAAGGAAAAGAGCAAATTTACCTGTTTTCTGAAGAATAATTCTTATCTTTCGGAGACAAAATAAGGGATTTTCGTTGATGTGGAAATGAGTTAATAAACTTGATTATGGAAACTACAGTGTTGATTACAGCTTTCATCCTTATTGGGCTCGGGGTACTCGTAAAGCGCTTCCCGATTCTTATTGCAGGATATAATACAATGTCTAAAGAAGAGAAAGAAAATGTAGATGTCAAAGGGTTGTCTACTTTTATGTGTTATAGTCTGGTGGGAATGGGAACCGTACCTTTACTTACTTATTATGCCTGCCTTGGGGTAGGGCATGCAGACTGGGCCAGTTATTGCATTCTTCTGCCTATACTCTATATTCCGTATCTGATAATCAAGGCAAATAAATTTGATCATAATCCTCCCAGGAAAAGTACGAAGTATGTGGTTGCTATTAGTGTGCTTACTATTGCGGTGATTGCTGCATTTATAGCATATGGTATGAATCCGGCAACTATAAAGATAAAGGAGGATAAGCTGATTTTTACGGGAATGTATGGCACGTCCAGAACATTGGAAGAGATAACCGGAATTTGTTTGATAGACTCTCTTCCTGATATCGGGCTTCGTCTTAATGGTCTTTCTATTGGTGGTATAAGTAAAGGGTGGTTCAAGCTGAAAGACGGAGGTAACTGTCTGTTATTACTCTCTTCACACAGCAAACCCTATATTATGTTTACGGAGAATACAGGTAAGGAGATATTCTTTAATTCGAAGAACAGCGAAATCACAGAAGCTTTGTATAAGGAGTTGAAGAAGTGGATCCATTAAAAGTAGATGATAAGGTTTGTAAACAACAGGGGCATGAATTAACAATGTTAATGCCTTTTCGGAATCCTATTTCTCATACCGATAGAAGTACGTACTTTTAAGATGTAAGAATACGTATTTTACCACAGAAAAAGTACGTATTTAATTGCCCATTAAGTACGTACTTCTTGTGTTTTAAAGTACGTACTTTTGCTTCCAATAAATAGTGTTTTAAAACGCTGAAAATGAATGATGTGTTTCTTTCTCTTTAATATTTTTCCTGTTGCCCTCTTTTTTATCTTCGTTTTAGCAAACCCACTTACTTATTATTTTGGCAACTATCTTTTATAAACATCTCTCCCTGTCATCGCCTGCCGAACCTCCCCGTGCGGGAAGCACAAAAAATCCTCCCCGGCAAGCCGGAGAGGACCTTATAGTTTTAATCCCATTTTGGTGAATTTGCTTACTATTATTCAGCAGCTTCAGTAGCAGGAGCCTCTTCTGCCGGAGCAGCAGCTTCTTCTGCAGGTGCTTCAGCAGCAGCCTTTTCAGCAGCTTCAGCAGCTTTCTTTTCTGCCAATGCTTTCGCTTTTGCTTCGTTTATTTTCTTTTCAGCTTCTAAACGTGCTTTTGCTTCTGCTTTTTTAGCTTCATCTTCTTTAGCTTTCAGAGTAGCAAGTCCTGTCTGCTTGTTGTTTTTCCAAGCTTCGAATTTTGCTTCAGCTTCAGCTTCGCCAAATGCGCCTTTAGCTACACCGCCAAGGAGATGTTTTTTCATGTAAACACCTTCACGAGAAAGGATGTTACGTACAGTATCGGTAGGTTGTGCACCTTTCAATACCCATGCCAATGCAGCGTCGAAATTCAAATCTACTGTAGCAGGATTGGTGTTCGGGTTGTAAGTACCAATCTTCTCTGTAAATTTACCATCACGTGGTGCTCTGCTGTCTGCAATTACAATTGAATAAAACGCGTAACTTTTACGTCCGTGTCTTTGCAATCTGATTTTGGTTGCCATTTTAAATAAATGTTTTTAATTAATGATTTGAATTAATGCTACTAACTCGTAATAGCGGGCGCAAAGATACGGCTTTTGTTTGAACTGGCAAAGTATCTTACTGATTATTTGCAATATGCGGATTCCGATGTAGGGCTGTTTCTATTTTTTCTGATATTCCTGTGGTGTCATTCCCGTTCTTCTTTTGAAGAATTTGCAAAAAAAAGAAGGATTGGGAAAATTTAATTCATCGGCAATTTGATAAACCATTAAGTTACTATGTTTCAGTAAGACCTGAGCTTCGAGCGTGACGGCCTGGTTAATCCATTCCATTACCGTCTGTTGGCTTACTTGCCGTATAACGGTATTCAGATAGCGGGGGGTAAGGCAGAGTTTATCTGCATAGAAACCTACGGTACGCTCTTTTTTATTGTATTCATTGACCAGGGCAATAAACCGACGGAATAATTCTTCCTGGTGTGATGGTAATTGGCTAATGCTGCTTTGGTTCTTTTTCTGTATATACCTTATATTATATAGAAGAGCCGTAAGCAGATGTTGTATTACTTCCTTCCGGAAGGTGGATTCTTGTACTGTTTCCCAGATCAGTGAGAAGTACATTCCCGTTTCGTTCCATTCTTTATCTGTCAGTTTTATCACGATACCTTGTTTCATATATGAATCGGTCAGATCTTCTCTGTGTGGAACAGACAAAAAGTTGTTGCTTGCTACAATCACTTGAAAATCATAGTCGGGAGAAAAGCTTATCACCTGAATGATAGAGTCCGGTGGGGTGACAATTATCATTTCCGGAAAAGCATCGTATTCTATCAGATTGACGGATATACGGGCCCTTCCTCGTAAGGCACGGATGATCCGTCCCTCTTTGGTGCGGTAGGGTTGTCCTATTTTAAAGAGATAACTATCTAATCCGGCAAAACTAATGACGATACCAAAATCGGGATTTATATACCTATACTCATTATTACGTGCAATTTGGGTATGTTTTAGTAAGTCGAGTGCCAGTTCGAGAGGCTTATTCTTTTCTTCCATAACAGACAGGAGTTGTTGTATTTTTCACAAAGATACAATATGAAGATAAGACTACATTGTAATCTACAGGTGAATTTTATTCAAATCTGTTCATTATCGAACTAATGGGACATCATTGCAAACTATTGGAACCTGGTTGCATGTTCTATTTGCCTATCTTTGCAAAAAAGAAATTAATAGAGAAGAAGAATATGAAACGAATGATTCTTTCATTATCATTTCTGCTGGCTGTATCGTGTATGTACGGACAGATAACTTTGGAAGAGTGTCGGCAGAAAACGCAGGACAACTATCCGTTAGTGAGGCAGTATGGTCTTATAGAAAAAACTAAAGAGTACAATCTGAATAATGCTTTGAAAGGATATCTGCCGCAGTTTGCCCTTTCGGCAAAGGCCAGTTATCAGAGTGATGTGACCGAACTTCCTGTGAAAATTCCCGGAATAGATATTAAAGGTCAGCCCAAGGATCAATATCAGGTAATGTTAGAGCTGAAACAGAACATTTGGGATGGTGGAGAGATACATACTAAAAAAGAGATGGTCCTTGCGTCTTCTGATGTGGACCGGGAGAAGTTGAATGTAGATATGTATGCTCTGAATGAGAGAGTAGATCAATTGTATTTCAGCATTCTCCTGTTGGACGAACAGCTTATACAAAACCGGCTTTTGCAAGACGAACTGGAGCGTAGTTTCCGGCAGATCAGTGCTTATATGGAGAATGGAATAGCCAGTCAGTCTGATCTTGATGCTGTGAAAGTGGAACAGTTGAATACCCGTCAGAAGCGGGTGGAGCTTTCTGCTTCGAGACAGGCTTATGTACAGATGCTGGCATTACTGACAGGGGAGGATCTGACGGAAAACACCAAGTTGAAGAAGCCTTTGGAAAGTGAGATATCTCCTTGGGGAGATATACGCCGTCCGGAACTGACGTGGTTTGATGCACAAAATCAACATTTGCAAATACAGGAAGAAGCATTGAAAACAGGTTATATGCCTCGTTTCGGGTTTTTTGTGCAGGGAGCTTATGGCAACCCCGGATTGAATATGCTGAAAGATGAGTTTTCTCCTTTTTATGTAGCAGGAGTACGGTTGTCGTGGAACTTCGGGAGTCTATATACGCTGCGAAATGATAAAAAACTGATATCGACCAATAAGCAGCAATTGCAAAACAACCGGGATGTCTTTCTTTTTAATACCCGCCTGCAGGCTACTCAACAAAACAGTGGCATTGTTTCTATGCGGAAACAGATGCAGGATGATGAAGAGATTATTCGTCTGCGCACTAATATCCGCCTGGCAGCTGAAGCAAAAGTGGCAAACGGTACACTGACTGTTACGGATCTGTTACGTGAGATTACTTCAGAGAGTATGGCACGGCAAACCAAAGCTCTGCACGAAATTCAATTGCTGATGAATATCTGGAAACTAAAATATACCATTAATTTATAAAATAACCCTGTTATGAAACGAATGAAATTTATAGGATTTTCTTCCCTACTGTTCATAGCTGCTGCTTGTGGAAGCGGTAGCCCCGATTATGATGCTACCGGAACATTTGAAACAACCGAAGTACTTGTTTCTTCCGAAGCGGCCGGTAAATTATTGAGCCTGGAAGTAGAAGAAGGCACACCAGTGAAAGCCGGTCAGCAGGTGGGACTTGTAGATACTGTTCAGCTTTATCTGAAGAAGATACAATTGGAAGCTAATGTGAAGTCAGTAGAAGATCAGCGACCTGATATCCTGAAACAGGTGGCTGCTTTGAAAGAACAGATTGTCACTGCCGAACGTGAGAAACACCGTGTTGAAAATCTGTTGAAGGCGGGAGCTGCGAATCAAAAACAACTGGATGATGCGGATGCACATCTCTCTGTACTTCAACGGCAATTGATTGCCCAGGGTTCAACCTTGCTCAATAGCCGGCAAAGCCTTACGTGGCAAAGTTCTTCGGTGGGTATTCAGGTGGCACAGATAGAAGATCAATTAATGAAATGTCATATTACATCTCCTCTTAATGGAACGGTTCTTGCCAAATATGCCGAAGCCGGTGAACTGGCTACTATGGGGAAACCCTTGTTTAAAGTGGCGGATATGGAACAGATGTATATTCGTGCCTATATAAGCTCTGAACAGCTTTCACAGGTGAAACTCGGACAAAAGGTGGCTGTGTTTTCAGACTACGGTAATGATATCCGGAAAGAGTATCCCGGAGTTGTTACCTGGATATCTGACCGTTCGGAGTTTACCCCAAAGACTATCCTTACCAAAGATGAACGTGCTAATCTGGTATATGCAGTGAAAATAGCTGTGAAGAATGACGGGTACCTGAAGATAGGGATGTATGGAGGAGTATGTTTTAATTGAAAATGGAAAGTTGAAAGTTGAAAATGAGAGTTGAAAGTTGAGGGAAATAGAAAAAGTTAGGAGATGGAGATGGAAGTAGTGGTAGATAATATAAGCAAACGTTATGGGAAGGTGGAGGCGCTTCGTGGAGTTTCTTTTGCTGTGAAACCCGGTGAACTTTTTGGACTTATTGGTCCGGACGGGGCAGGGAAGAGTACACTTTTTCGTATACTTACTACTTTATTGCTTGCCGATGAAGGTACGGCTACTGTAGGTGGGGCGGACGTGGTGAAAGATTATAAAGAGATTCGCCGGAAAGTAGGCTATATGCCCGGCAGGTTTTCACTTTACCAGGACCTGACGGTGGAAGAGAATCTGAACTTTTTTGCTACCGTTTTTCACACTACAATAGAAGAAAATTATGATTTGGTGAAAGATATCTATCAGCAGATAGAACCTTTTAAGAAACGTCGTGCAGGAGCATTGTCGGGGGGAATGAAACAGAAGCTTGCATTGAGCTGTGCTTTGATACATAAACCGGATATTCTTTTTCTGGATGAACCTACTACCGGAGTCGATCCCGTTTCCCGTAAAGAATTCTGGGAAATGCTGCGTCGTCTCAAAGAGCAGGGGATTACTATTATAGCCTCTACGCCTATCATGGATGAAGCCCGTCAGTGTGACCGGATCGCATTTATCAACGAAGGACAAATACATGGCATTGATACTCCGGAACACATCCTCCGGCAATTTGCCCATATCCTGTGTCCACCGGGATTGGAACGGGAGGAGTTACGTCATAAAGGCGAAACTGTTATCGAAGTTGATAATCTCTGTAAGCGTTTTGGTACGTTTACTGCTGTAGATCATATCTCGTTTCAGGTAAACCGTGGTGAAATTTTTGGTTTCCTGGGTGCTAATGGTGCCGGAAAGACGACTGCTATGCGTATGCTTTGCGGACTAAGTAAACCGACTTCCGGTAGTGGTAGGGTAGCCGGATTTGATCTTTTCACTCAGTCTGAAGAAATTAAGAAAAATATAGGCTATATGAGTCAGAAGTTTTCTTTGTACGAGGATCTTAAAGTCTGGGAAAACATTCGTCTTTTTGCCGGTATATATGGTATGAAAGAGAGGGAGATAGCTAATAAAACGGATGAGTTATTGGAGCGCCTTGGTTTTACTGCCGAACGTGAGACACTTGTGAAAAGCCTCCCCCTGGGATGGAAACAGAAGCTGGCCTTTTCAGTCTCTATTTTCCATGAACCGAGGATTGTTTTTCTGGATGAACCGACCGGGGGAGTAGATCCTGCTACCCGCCGTCAATTCTGGGAACTTATCTATCAGGCTGCCGATCGTGGTATAACTGTCTTTGTGACCACTCATTATATGGATGAGGCTGAGTATTGTGACCGTGTTTCTATTATGGTGGATGGACGTATTGAAGCTCTTGATACTCCCCGTGGGCTCAAAGAGAAGTTCCATACTCAAACAATGGATGACGTATTTCAACAATTGGCTCGTAAGGCCGTTCGTAAAGCAGATTAAATTATGAAACAGTTTTTTGCCTTTGTAAGAAAAGAATTTTATCATATTTTCCGTGACCGGAGAACGATGCTAATCCTTTTGGGTATGCCTGTCGTTCAGATTATCCTCTTTGGTTTTGCTATCTCTACAGAGGTGAAAAATGTGCGGGTGGTGGTGCTTGATCCCAGTAATGATGTGATGACTCGTCGTATTGTAGACCGTATCGGTACCAGCGAATACTTTAGGATGGAGCGCATGATACACTCTCCGGAAGAGTTGGAAACGATTTTTCGTGAAGGAGATGCCGATCTGGCCATTGTATTCAGTACCCGTTTTGCTGATGGCATTTATACCGGTGATTCACAAATACAGCTTGTGGCCGATGCCACTGATCCCAATATGGCAACTACCCGAACGAACTATGCTGCCGGTATCATTGTTTCCGTACAGCAGGAAATGCTGCCTCCGGGTATGTCGGTTGCCACTATTGTGCCGGATGTGAAATTGCTCTATAATCCGCAGATGAAGAGTACTTATAACTTTGTGCCTGGTGTAATGGGGCTTATACTTATGCTGATTTGTGCGATGATGACTTCCATTTCGATTGTTCGCGAGAAGGAAACCGGTACGATGGAGATTTTGTTGGTCTCTCCGGTAAAACCACTTTTTGTTATCTTGTCAAAGGCGGTACCTTATTTTGTGCTGTCGTTCATCAACCTGGTCACTATTCTGTTATTGTCAGTCTATGTACTGCATGTACCGGTAGCAGGCAGCCTGTTTTGGCTGATAACGGTGTCTTTGTTATTTATATTCGTGTCGTTGGCATTAGGGCTACTTATCTCTTCTGTAACACGAACACAGGTGGCGGCTATGCTTGCTTCGGGGTTGATACTGATGATGCCGACAATGATTCTTTCCGGTATGATTTTTCCTATAGAGAGCATGCCGTTGGTATTGCAGATTATTTCTGATATATTACCTGCCCGTTGGTATATTCAGGCTGTTCGTAAACTGATGATTGAAGGAGTGGATATTACATTGGTGTTGAAAGAAGTGGGTATCCTGGCATTGATGGCAGCAGTACTGATAACGGTTAGTTTTAAAAAGTTCAAGAACAGATTGGAATGATATATCAACAAGTGAGAATTAACTAATATAATTAACCTACTAAAACGCGCCAGCCAATTGATACATTGGCATATTGGCACATTATTGAATATGATAAAGTTTCTCATTGAAAAAGAATTCAAGCAGTTGTTTCGTAACTCCTTTCTTCCGCGTCTCATACTTGTTTTTCCTTGTATGATTATGATTCTTATGCCTTGGGCTATGAATCTGGAGATACGGAATGTTTCTCTCAATATTGTAGACAATGATCATTCGGTTACTTCTCGCCGGTTGGTTGATAAGATTTCCGCTTCTACTTATTTTCGTCTGACAGCACTTCCTGACTCGTATGATGAGGCGCTGAAGAATGTAGAAGCTGGTGATGCCGATATTATTCTTGAAATTCCACGTGATTTTGAAAAGGATTGCACAGTGGGGCGTAGTCCTCACGTTCTCATTGCTGCTAATGCGGTGAATGGTACCAAAGGTGGTCTTGGTGGTTCTTATCTCTCTAATATCATTCAAAATTATGCTTCTGAGGTAGTGGTGTTTCCCGCATGGGGAGATACGTCGGGGGATGTAAGTGTCATGACGAATTCCCAACTTTCAACTTTCAACTCTCAACTTTCAACTAACTATACAACTCTCAACTTATTCAATCCTAACCTTAATTATAAATTGTTCATGATTCCGGCCCTTATGGTGATGTTGCTTACCCTTATTTGTGGCTTTTTGCCTGCTCTCAACATCGTTAGTGAGAAGGAAGTTGGTACTATTGAGCAAATAAATGTTACGCCGGTGAGTAAATTTACTTTTATTCTGGCTAAGCTCTTTCCATATTGGCTCATTGGTTTTGTGGTACTTACCATTTGTTTCATCCTTGCCTGGTTACTTTATGGCATTTTGCCTGTCGGGCATTTTCTTGTTATTTACTTCTTTGCTATTCTTTTCGTCCTTTCCATGTCCGGGTTGGGACTGGTTATTTCCAACCATTCTGCTACCATGCAACAAGCTATGTTCGTTATGTGGTTTTGTATGCTTATCCTTATTCTTATGAGTGGGTTGTTTACTCCTATTAGCAGTATGCCGGAGTGGGCGCAAGCGATTACTATTCTCAATCCACTGAAGTATTTGATGCAGGTAATGCGTATGGTTTATCTGAAGGGGAGTGGTTTTACAGATATGTTACCACAATTGGGAGCATTATTGGTATTTGTTTTGTTCTTTAATGTGTGGGCTGTACGAAGTTATCGAAAGAGGATGTAGGTTTTACTTGTTTTCATAGAGACATTTGATTATAAAAAAACAGTTCCCCTTTTTAGTGGGAAACTGTTTTTTATTTAATCTGTTGTAACGTTTGTCTAATGATTATTTTATTTCGATGGTTCTTTCAGGCTTTTTAATCTCTTCTTCGCTAAGCTTTGGAAGTTCAATGGCAAGGACACCATTTTCAACCTGAGCTGAAATCTTTTCTTTGTCTACATTATCAGGCAAAATCATTGTTTGCTGGAACTTAGAGTATGAGAACTCACGACGCAGATAGCGACCGTCTTTCTTTTCTTCCTTGTTCTCTGTTTTTTTCTCCATAGAAATAACAAGATTATTATCTTCATCGATACGGATGTTGAAATCTTCTTTCGTCATCCCCGGAGCAGCCACTTCTACTTTGTATTCTTTTTCTGATTCGATTACATTAATAGCGGGTGCAGTAGCATTTGCTTTTACCATCCATTCATTATCAAAGAAATCGTTAAAAATACTTGGTAACCAGTTCTGAGTTCTTCTAACAGGCATCATAATTTTTAGTCTCCTATCTTTTAGTTAAACATTCGGTTAATTAATGAACTTCCGTTCCGTTTCCGGAACCGTTGTTCATTAATAATTAAGCAAAACATATGCCAAGGCATTTTTGTTCTTGTATTTGACTATTTGTCAGAATTGAAGCGCCAAAGTTTCGCTATTTATGCCATAATGTTACTTATTTTTTGTTTATTTTATATAAGATAGATAGATTTTTGTTTTTTCTCCTATTGTTTTATTAGCTTAAACCGTATCCTCAATACTTTTTTTTCTTCATCATAATCGTGACTGATGATTTTGAATGTATCTATTTCAGAGGTATTTTCTACATGTAGTCCGATACAGGCACAAGCATCATAATCTCCTATACGGACAATGCGTAGAGTTTCACTTGCATCTTCCGGCAGTTTACTAAGATCTACGATATCTTTAGCTTTTTCTTTGGGCATGAATTCAATCGTTACAGGGAGATGTTGATTGATAACTTCATTTACTTTATCTTCTACAGCCTGTATTTGTCCGTCAGTAGGGCAGGAAGAAAGTTCGTAGTCACATTTACTTTTTTTCTTTTCTATGTGAGCCGTTCGCGAACGTGGACAGCCAAAAGTTTTCACCATGGTTGCGTTCAGAATGTGTTCTACTGAATGCATAGGAGGATACTCCTGTTTATTGTGATCGTTGAGCTGAGGTTGTTGTTCCATAATTATTTTAATAGCTTTTTATTCTTGATATCTTCAACTTACCAATTCTATATATTGATTTATAGTTTTATTTGAATGAAACAATCTATGTATTTTATCAATAAAATTATGTTAGAATATATTTTGTCTTATTATAACTCTTGATAAAGCTTTGAATTTATATGATAATACTTGGATGTTTGGAGGAAATGTCTGTATTGCAAATGTATTACTATTTTTAGAGAAAGCAAACGTATAGGCATAAAAAAAGGAGCAACGCCTTGCTCCAACCTTTGTTAACCTTAAATCTAATACTATGAAAAACACAATGCAAATATACGGACTTTCCGGAATATAGCAAATTTGTCAAGAGTAAAACTATGTTTTATAACATTGATTAATAGTTGCAGGATTGGATTGAAGTTTTATTAAGAAATTTCCGATTGTTTCAATGTCTTGAGAAATAATAGAGCGCTTTAATAATAGGAAGTGAAAAGTCTAATGATTAAATTCTTCTGAATGGATGAGAATACTTATATTTGTCTCCTGAAGTTGTAAAATTCTCAATTGATCCAGGTTTGTAATATTATGAAACACGATGTTTTTATTAGCTATTCAAGTAAAGATAAAAGTGTAGCAACCGCTCTTTGTCATGCTTTAGAACAGGCGGGAATACGTTGTTGGATTGCTCCGAGAGATGTTACTCCCGGTCAGCCCTATGCTGCTGAAATTGTTAATGCCATTCGGGAAGCCCGGTTGGTGGTACTTATTTTTTCTATCCATTCAAATAACTCGCCACATGTGGGTAATGAAATTGATAAGGCTTTCAACCAAGGAAAAATAATAATCCCATTTCGGATTGATAAATCAGAGTTGAATGATTCGTTAGATTACTACCTGGCCCGTAAACATTGGATTGATGCTTATCCAAACCCGAATAAGAGCTTTGGTAGTTTAATACAGACGCTCACTACCTTTTTAAAGAGCCAGAATCGGGTAGTAGTTCCACTGGATACACCTCGGAAGAAGGAAGGACAACCTCACAGAATAAAGATGGGGATAATTATAGCTTGTTGTGCTATAGTTGGATTATTAATAGTCGGAGGACTTTGGTGGGGGATAAAAAATCAGGATCTGATACCGGATGAAATTTCTGAAGTGTTGCAAACAGATTCTTTTAAAAAGGACTCTGTAGTAGTGCCGGTACATACAAAGAATAGAAAAGAGGTCCCGGTAACTTCAAAACCGACAACGACACTGAATGTTGGTACGGTTCCTGTTGCACCTGTTGAAAGTGGTATCCCTGAATGGATCTTTTCAAATCAGAGAATGGTGCATATTGGCATTTCCGATCCCGGACTTGAAGAGACTGAGGCACGTGAACAGGCGATAGTTCGTGCCATTTATTTATGGGCAATATCACAGGGAAAAGAGATAAACTCGATTATTGATAGTAATATTTCTGACAAAGAAGAGACATTCGATATTGTTCAGAAAATGGTTTTATCTTCTTTGAATTATGATATAATGAGGGAGTATAAATATAAAACCGGTGAAATGTTTGTAGCTATTCAGATGAAGAGTGGTACAAAGGGAAAATTGAATTTAACTATTTCGCGTCATTTGAAATCGGTGATAACAGGTAGTGCCGAAGATTTTACGAGTAGTACGACTATTGAAGCTACCGGATTCTCTAAGTTGAAGAGTACTTCGATCTCCAAAAATATAATAAAAGGAAAAGAAACGTTTAGCTCTCTTTATAATGGAATGGAAACTTCTTTGTCCCGGTATTCCTATCCAGACTGTGGTGCAGAACAGGGAAAAGGATTTGTTGCTGATAGTAAGAAATATCATTCTTTGGGGAGAGCTTGGGCGGAATGCTTAAATACTTCTATACCTTTCACAGAATTGGGTGTTAATGCACAGATATCTTCACTGACGGAAAACTCAAAAGAAAGAGAAACCGGAAAAGAAGTTTTATCGACTACCAGCAGGAGTGTTGCCAAAGGAGAACCAGTAGAACCTTATATCATTCAGTTTCTGGGTATAAATGATGGAAAATTATCTGTCTCTATCCAGTTAGATGAACTATTGCGAAAAAAACTACTTGATGAGTACTTAAAAAAAGTAGCCAATAAGGCAAAATAAAAGAATGAATATGTGGTATGGACATAAAAAAAGGAGCAACGCCTTGCTCCAACCTTTGTTAACCTTAAATCTAATACTATGAAAAACACATTGCAAATGTACGGGTTTTCCGAATATTAGCAAATTTTGTGGGAGAAAAAACATGTTTTATAACATTGATTAATATTTTGCTTATTGAATTCAATTTTTATTAAGAGTTTCTGTTTATTCTTCCCACTTTTCTTTCATAAGATCTTCCAGTTTCAGTAATTCGTCACGATATTGAGCTGCTTCGATGAATTCCAGTTTTTTGGCAGCTTCCTGCATTAACTTGCGTGTACGGTCTATGCTCTTTTGCATCTGAGCTTTAGTCATATATTGAATGATCGGATCAGCAGCTACATTCGGGCTTGATGGTTCTATATAAACATGTTTTTCTTTTAGCATTTCCTCGGTATTGTTTCCACCGAATACAGCGAGATTACGTGCTTTCTTTATTTGTTGTGGGGTGATGCCATTTGCTTCATTATAAGCAAGCTGTTTTTCCCGGCGTCGGTTGGTTTCGTCAATTGTCAGCTGCATACTTTCTGTCATCTTGTCTGCATACATGATTACTTTTCCGTTTACATTTCGGGCAGCACGTCCGGCTGTTTGTGTCAGGGAACGATGGGAGCGCAGGAATCCCTCTTTGTCTGCATCAAGAATGGCAACCAGAGATACTTCAGGTAAATCAAGTCCTTCACGTAAAAGGTTTACACCGATCAATACATCGTACACACCTTGACGAAGGTCGTCCATAATTTTTACACGCTCAAGTGTATCTACATCGCTGTGGATATAGTTGCATCGCACATTGTTATTAAGCAAATATTCTGTTAATTCCTCAGCCATGCGCTTGGTTAAAGTCGTTACGAGAGTACGCTCTTCTTTTTCGATACGTATCTGAATTTCTTCCATAAGATCATCTATCTGATTGAGGCTGGGACGTACCTCAATCACAGGGTCAAGCAGACCGGTAGGTCGGATTACTTGTTCTACAATGATACCTTCGGACTGCACCAGTTCGTAATCGGCCGGAGTCGCACTGACGTAAATAACCTGTTTGGCCATTTCCTGGAACTCTTCAAATTTAAGAGGACGGTTGTCCATGGCTGCAGGTAGGCGAAAACCATATTCTACCAGATTGATTTTTCGGGCGCGGTCACCACCATACATAGCACGTATCTGTGGGACGCTAACATGGCTTTCGTCTATAACAATTAGAAAGTCATCCGGGAAAAAGTCGAGCAGGCAATAGGGGCGGGTACCGGCACTGCGACCATCAAAATAACGTGAATAGTTCTCAATACCGGAACAGTGCCCCAGCTCGCGAATCATTTCCATATCATACGTCACCCGTTCATAAAGACGCTTGGCTTCATATTCTTTTCCGATAGATTCGAAAAAGGCTACTTGCTTGGTAAGGTCATCTTCTATCTCGTGAATAGCACGTAGAGTTGCCTCTTTGGTTGTCATGAATAAATTAGCCGGGTATATTTTGTATGATTCAAAAGGAGCAATTGTTATGCCTGAGATCGGATCTACTTCTTCAATTCCATCAATTTCATCTCCCCAAAAAGTCACTCGCAGGATGGTATCGGAATAGGCCAGATAAATGTCTACTGTATCACCTTTTACACGGAAGTTACCACGATTCAGATCCAGGTCATTGCGTACATAAAGGCTGTCTACGAGACGGCGCAGAAATACATTACGATCCAGCATACGCCCCCGTTCCACTTCTATGACATTGTCATAGAAGTCGGATGGATTTCCCATACCATAGATGCATGAAACAGAAGAAACTACCACTACATCTTTACGTCCTGAGAGTAGGGAAGAAGTGGCGGCAAGCCGTAGCTTATCTATTTCATCATTGATGGCAAGATCTTTTTCGATATACGTATCAGAGCTGGGAAGATAGGCTTCCGGCTGATAATAATCGTAGTATGAAACATAGTATTCCACAGCGTTGTTGGGGAAAAATCCTTTAAATTCACTGTATAGCTGGGCAGCCAGCGTTTTGTTGTGGCTCAATATCAATGTAGGTTTGTTGATATTAGCTATGACGTTGGCTATAGTAAACGTCTTTCCTGAGCCCGTAACACCCAATAGGGTCTGGGCAGGTAATCCTTGTTTTATACCTTCGGTTAATTGGGCAATAGCCTCAGGCTGGTCGCCTGTAGGCTTATAGGCGGATGTTAATTCAAAATTCATGTTTTTGTTTTAAAAGGGGGAGCAATATTCGGGAAAATAGTTGAGATAAACAAATTGTTTTTCCAAATAAATCCTTTACTTTGCAACAGTTTATTATAAAACATCGCTGGAGTTGATGTGAAGCTGTTTAAAAGATGGTTGATGGAGAGGCAAATCTGCAAAGAAACAAAGGTTTGAATTATCTCGTGAATCGTTTTTTATCCTTCTAAATGGATGACTGTAAAGCGCTGGTAATCAATGTTTATAAAAGTGTACACTTTGGTGGGTCAATATTGTACACTTTTGTATGGTAAGAGTGTACATTGTTGTGAGGTAAAAGTGTACACTTTATTATTTCTTGTTTGATTTAGCCGAAATTTACTCAATTATTTATTTAATTCCCTCAGCGGGTTGTGTAAAGAAAAAACAGATTAATACAAATATAAATACAACGAGAAACATGATTTGGAACGAAAGTATCGAATGCATGGACCGTGAGAGTCTTCGCAAAATCCAAAGTATACGGCTCAAAAAGATTGTGGAGCACGTTTATCACAACACCCCCTTTTATCGCAAAAAGATGCAGGAGTTAGGAATTACTCCGGATGATATTAACAGCATTGATGACATTGTAAAATTACCGTTTACCACCAAGTACGATTTGAGAGATAATTATCCGTTCGGACTATGTGCGGTTCCGATGAGTCAGATTGTGCGTATTCATGCCTCTTCAGGAACAACGGGTAAGCCTACTGTTGTAGGATATACCCGCAAAGATTTATCTTCGTGGACGGAATGTTTATCACGTGCCTTTACTGCTTATGGAGCTGACAGCTCGGATATCTTCCAGGTGTCTTATGGATATGGTTTGTTTACTGGTGGTCTGGGGGCTCATGCCGGAGCCGAGAATATCGGAGCATCGGTTATTCCCATGTCAAGTGGTAATACAGAGAAACAAATAACTCTGATGCATGACTTTGGCTCTACTTTGTTGTGTTGCACGCCTTCTTATGCGCTTTATCTGGCTGATGCGATTAAAGATTCCGGGTTTCCCCGTGAAGAGTTTAAGTTGAAAGCCGGTGCTTTCGGAGCTGAGCCGTGGACGGAGAATATGCGTCGTGAAATAGAAGAAAAACTGGGAATTAAAGCTTATGATATATATGGATTGAGTGAGATTGCCGGCCCGGGGGTGGGTTATGAGTGTGAATGCCAGCATGGTACACATTTGAATGAAGATCATTATTTTCCTGAAATAATTGATCCTCATACGCTGCAACCTGTTGAACCTGGACAAACCGGTGAACTTGTTTTCACTCATCTTACTAAAGAAGGAATGCCTTTATTGCGTTATCGTACAAAAGATCTTACTGCTTTACATTATGATAAATGTACTTGTGGACGTACATTAGTGCGCATGGATCGTATTCTGGGACGTAGTGATGACATGCTTATTATTCGTGGAGTTAATGTATTCCCAACTCAGATTGAGTCTGTCATCCTTGAGATGCCGGAATTCGAACCACATTATCTGTTGATTATTGATCGTAAGAATAATACGGATACGATGGAGCTGAAGGTGGAAGTTCGTGAAGACGCTTATTCTGACGAGATCAATAAAATGCTGGCATTGAAGAAGAAACTTACTTCTCGTCTGCAAAGCGTATTGGGACTGGGGGTAGATGTGAAGCTGGTTGAACCGCGTAGCATTGAACGTAGTGTAGGCAAAGCGAAGAGAGTGATTGATAATAGAAAATTGTGAGTTGTAACTTTTTAAATTTCAAATATTATGGTAGCAAAACAACTTTCTATCTTTTTGGAAAATAAATCTGGTCGTTTGACGGAAGTGACTGAAGTGTTGGCAAAAGAAAATATAAATCTTTCTGCCTTGTGTATAGCCGAAAATGCTGATTTTGGTATTTTGCGTGGTATAGTATCTGACCCTGACAGAGCTTATAAGGCTTTGAAAGAGAATCATTTTGCCGTGAATATAACAGAGGTAGTAGGCATTAGTTGCCCTAATGTGCCAGGTGCACTTGCCAAAGTATTGCGATTTTTATCTGATGAAGGGGTATTTATTGAATACATGTATTCGTTTGCTAATAACAATACGGCAAATGTTGTGATTCGTCCTAATGATATGGAGAATTGTATTCGTGTACTCACAGAGAAAAAAGTAGATTTGCTGGCAGCAAGTGATCTGTATAGGCTTTAGAAGCTGGAAATTGGTAGCTGGTAGTTAGAATCTTTGCGGCATATAGTTAATCTGCATAGATTCCAACTGCCAGCTACTAACTTCTATATTCTATATTTCAACTCCTATTTTATATTAAAAAACATTGATTAATTGGTTTATTCCGCATGATTCTGTAACTTTGCGCATTATTTAAAATAGGATGAAGAAGAATATTATTATAACTCTGCTTGCAGCCGCTACACTTTCCTCGTGTGGAGAGTACAATAAGTTGCTAAAAAGTACCGATTACGAATATAAGTATGAGGCGGCAAAAAACTACTTCGCTAAAGGTCAATATGGGCGTTCTGCTACATTATTGAATGAGCTGATAACCATTCTGAAAGGTACCGATAAAGCAGAAGAATCTCTTTATATGTTAGGTATGAGTTATTATAATCAGAAAGATTATTCAACTGCTGCCCAGACATTTATAACCTATACCAATACTTATCCGCGTGGCACATTTGCTGAATTGGCAAGTTATCATGCAGGCAAAGCGCTTTATCTGGATACCCCGGAGGCGCGTCTGGATCAGTCTGGTACTTATACAGCTATTCAGCAACTGCAGACATTCCTTGAATATTATCCTGCAAGTTCTAAAAAACAGGAAGCTCAGGATATGATTTTTGCTCTTCAGGATAAGCTTGTTCTGAAAGAATTTATGTCTGCCAAATTGTATTACAATTTGGGTAATTATATGGGTAATAATTATGAGTCATGTGTAATCACTGCTCAGAATGCGCTAAAAGATTATCCTTATACTGATTATCGTGAGGATCTCTCTATTCTGATTCTTCGTGCTAAATATGAAATGGCTATTAATAGTATAGAAGAGAAAAAGATAGATCGTTATCGTGAAACTGTCGATGAATATTATGCTTTTAAGAATGAGTTTCCGGAAAGTAAGTATCTGAAGGAAGCCGAAAAGATATTTAATGCATCAACCAAAGTAATTAAAGATTAAATTATAAATAGATTTATGGATTACAAAAAAACGAATGCTCCTACTAACACCGTTACGCGTGACATGATGGAATTGTGTGCTGATACAGGTAATGTTTACGAAACAGTGGCTATCATTGGTAAACGTGCCAATCAGATTAGTGTGGAAATCAAGAGTGATCTTTCCAAGAAGCTTGCAGAGTTCGCTTCTTATAATGACAACCTGGAAGAAGTATTTGAGAATCGTGAACAGATTGAAATTTCTCGCTATTATGAGAAATTGCCAAAGCCTGCATTGATTGCTACACAAGAGTATATCGAAGGTAAGATTTATTATAGAAATCCGGCCAAGGAAAAAGAAAAATTGCAGTAAAAGAACGCAAGAAGTTAAGAATAGAATAACGTAGTAAGAATTAGATAGTCAAGTAGTAAGTAGGAAGAGTGTTCTTATTATTACTTGGCTATTTTTTTACTGTCGGTTATTTTTTTTATCGTTATAAACTTTTAAAACTACTAAGACAATATGATTCAACGTATTCAGAGTATTTATTTGTTGCTTGTTACGGGCTTGTTAATAGCGAGTATGTGTTTGCCTGTAGGCTCTTTGATTAATTTAAATGGAGCGGTAAGTGTTTTTAAACCACTCGGACTTACAATGGGTGATACATTTCAGTCTACATGGGGGCTTTTTTGTATATTGATGCTGGCTGCAATTGTTGCATTTGCTACTATCTTTCTTTTTAAGAACCGTATATTGCAGATTCGTATGACTATATTCAATAGTTTATTATTGGTGGGGTATTATATGGCTTTCCTTGCTTTCTTCTTTGTGCTTCGTAGTGATGAAATTTCCTTTCAGTTTCATTGGGCGTTGTGTTTTCCATTGATTGCTATTATTCTCAATTATTTAGCCATACGTGCAATCGGTCGTGATGAAGCAATGGTGCACGCTGCTGATAGGTTGAGATAGATCATACAATATTGTATACTTTAAAAAAAAGATGCCACATCGTTCTGTAGGACGGTGTGGCATCTTTTTATAAGTAGGCTAATATTATTAAAATCTCTGATAATCTTAAGGGGCTGTATCTTTTGAATTATTTCTTCAAGTCAAACAGATAAGTCAACTTTATTGATATGGTATTGTGGGCTGCACGGTCAAAATCGTCTTTTTTGCTGGTATGGTAGAAATCGGATAACGCAAAGTAATATCTTCCTTCTAACAGAAAACTACCGGCTTTTTTACTTCTTACTTCAAGTCCACCTCCTCCGGTTATTCCATAGTCAAACTTGTTTTCTATCTTCTTTCCATATTCTTTTGCACTGGCAATTTGTTCGGCCGTCCATCCGCTTGCCTTCTCTGACTCACCTATTAAAAAACCTACCTGTGGTCCCAGATTGATAAAGAACTGTACACCATAATCTTTGCCAAATGCCAGATGGGCTAAAAAAGGAATATCTATGTAATTCATATTCCTGCTATAACTTCGGCTAAGGTCTTTTGTGCCGTCAGCTAATTCAAAAGCCTCTTCCCAACCTCGTTGTGAAAAGTTTAGCTCAACCTGTGCACCGCAAATCATAGCAAAATATTTCTCAGAGATATAACGGGCAGTCAGTCCGCCTGTGATTCCCATGGGCATGCTTTGCTTGATCTTTCGTTGAAAAGTTACTTTGTTGAGATTGACACCACCATTTATTCCGATGGCAAAATTGTGACGCATTTCGCCAATCTGTGCCATTGCCGGAAAAGCAATGCCTATTAGTAACACTACTGTTATGATTGTTGTTTTTATATGTGTCATCTTATTCAAAATCAAGCTTTACTAATTCAAAGTTCTTTGTAAAATGAACAAAGAATACCTTTTTGTTGATGAAACCTCCCCAGTTGTTCACCCGTTGAAATTTAAATCCGGTTTGTATAGGGGTCAGATCCATTTTAGGTAGATTCTTTTCCAGTTCGGAGCCATATCTGGATAATCCTTTCAGGAAGAAGAATCCCGTATCAAATCCTAACATTCCGTATTGAGGATAATTGATGGCCATATCTTTGCTATACCATTTGTGATAAGAGTTAATGAAGTTGATAGCTGCCGGAAGCATGTTGTTTGTATAAAACGAAGAGTAAAAATATGTATCCAGCTCAAAGAAACTGTCCAGGTGATCTTTTGTATAAGTCTGCCATTCCGGGTAACCAAAAAGGTGTACGTTAGCGTCCGGATTTTCTCTTACCAGTACAGTTAGCTGCGGAATGATTTTAATGAGTGTCACGTCACTACCAGACGTAGGGATAAAAATATTTTCTTTATCACTGCGTAGAGCTTCCTTCATCGCTTGTGCTGTGGCTGATTCGGGGAGTGTCTTTACCGGAATTCTTTTGTTTGTCAGTTCCTGTTTCAGTCCTTTGATAAATTCTGTTTTATCTTTATCTACCGTCGTAGCTTCCAATATGATTATATTGGCATTGGAGAACTGACGTATAAAGTGTTCATATACCTCTGAATACAGATAGGATTGTGGAGTATTAATCTGATAAATAAACGGATTGCTAAATACCTCTTCTTCTTTTGAAGAGAAAGGAATAACCATACGAATATCATGTTTCTTAGCAAAAGTTGCCAGTGCTTTTGTGTGCTTTGATTGTGACGGACCAAAGATAATATTCATCTTTTTCATTTCGTCTTTAGCAAGAATGCTATTTAGAGAAGCATTGTCGTCTCCACAATTATAAGCATAAAGATCAATAGAAGTGCCTGTACGTTTCAGGCTGTCTACAGCAAGAAGAAATCCTTCGTAATATTCAACCATGCGCTTATCTTGAAGGAAAGGCAATAATATGGCTGCTTTTATGGTGCTTATCTTTTCCGGTGCTTCTTTGCTGGCCAGGAATAGTTCCTTATCAGTAGGAGGAGTTATGTCTTTATTTTCCTGAGGTGCCACAGGTTTTGCCGAAGGGTAGGGGATGCAAAGGAACTGTCCTTTTTTCATCCCTTGTTTTAGTTCCGGATTAGCATCAATCAGTGCCTGTTCGCTGATTCCGTATTCGCGGCTGACGCTGAAAATGGTTTCACGTCGTTTTACCTTATGCATATCTTTGCATCTGGATTGAACAGGACCCTGAACGGTGGTAGTCGATGGAGAAGTTGTTGCAACGTCCTGAGTCAAAGGAGTGGCAGTGGCTTGGGCAACTTCTTCGGCAGAAGGAATGCGGATCACTTGCCCGATACGGAAATTTTCGGCACTAAGTCCGGGGTTGGCTTCACAGATTGCTTTAGCCGATACATTATATATTGTAGTTAGTTTATATAAGGTTTCTCCAGCTTCAATGGTGTGGAACTTTTCATCTTGTTTTGATGCTTTTTGTTTCTGAGGAATCCGGATTGTTTGTCCTGCATAGATTTTCTCTTCACATCCCGGGTTTAACTGTATGATATCTGATTGACTGACTCCATACATACTGGATATGGAATATAAACTTTGTCCCTTTTCAATGGTGTGAAGGAAGTAAGATTGATTCTCCTGAGCATGAAGGCTCATACAAGAGATGCTTATAAAAAACAGAAGAAAGAGTATTCGGCTTATTAAGGGTCTCATCAATTTTTAAACTATTAGTTCTTAAAATCAGGCAACAAAGGTACAAATTCTGATATATATCTGCCTAATAATTGAGTTAAGAAAATAATATTGTGTTTCTTTAAGACCATAATTCAAGTGGAAACATTAATTTTGCAGATGTTATGTCACTACACAGATTATCTTATATAATATTGTTCTGTCTTGCCTTTCCTTTTTCAGAGGGTTGGGCACAGATTAAGTTAAATCCTGTGGCTATATTGCTACTGGAGAATGGTACTGATCCTACAGAGCCTAAGACGCTTGAGGCCGGTGGAGAACCATATGTGGGGTCGGCTCCACTTAAATTTCGTTTTGTGGCCAATATTGAGTCTCCTTCTCCAACATTACGTTATGAATGGAATTTTGCATCTGATGAGGCATTTAATGATCCTATAAGCGGGTCACCACGTTATGAAGAAGAAACCATTTTTGATTTTGTTACTTCGGGGACATTCTATGTCAGGTTACAGGTGAGCGATACGGAAACAGAAGACGGACCAACTTCGGTATCAGATGTGTTTATCATTCAGGTACCTGAGTCGGAATTGAAAATACCTAATGCTTTTTCACCTAATGGAGACGGCATTAATGATATTTTTAAAGTGAAGTATAAATCACTTGTTAGTTTCGATGCTGTTGTGTTCAATCGCTGGGGACAGAAGTTATATCAGTGGGGATTGACGGACATTGATAAGGGATGGGATGGAACATCCCGTGGGCATCAGGTGCCTGTAGGCGTGTATTTTATCGTAGTAGAAGCACGTGGTGCAGATGGAGTCGTGTATAAACATAAAGGAGATATAAATATACTGAGGTAAAAAGGATATGCAGGAAACAGAATATATAAATGTATACGGTGCGCGTGTACATAATTTGAAAGATATTGATGCTGAAATTCCCCGTAACAGTCTGACAGTTATTACCGGATTGAGCGGAAGTGGTAAATCTTCTTTGGCATTCGATACGATATTTGCTGAGGGACAACGACGTTATATTGAAACCTTTTCAGCTTATGCCCGTAATTTTTTGGGTAATCTGGAGCGTCCTGATGTAGATAAAATAACCGGATTGAGTCCGGTGATTTCCATCGAACAGAAAACAACAAACAAGAATCCCCGCTCTACAGTGGGTACAACAACGGAGATCTATGATTATCTCCGTTTGCTCTATGCCCGTGCCGGAATAGCTTACTCTTATCTCTCAGGAGAGAAAATGGTGAAATATACCGAAGAGCAGATACTTGACCTTATTTTAGGAGATTATAAAGGCAAGAAAATCTATATGTTGGCACCGTTGGTGCGTGCCCGTAAAGGACACTATAAAGAACTGTTCGAACAAGTACGTAAGAAGGGGTATCTTTATGTACGTGTAGATGGTGAGGTACGTGAAGTGACGCATGGTATGAAGTTGGATCGCTACAAGAATCATGATATTGAAGTAGTGATTGATAAAATGATAGTGGGCGATAAGGACGATAAACGTCTGAAACAAAGTGTTGCCACAGCAATGCGTCAGGGTGACGGATTACTAATGATATTGGACGTCACTACCGGAGAACTCCGTCACTATAGTAAGCGTTTAATGTGCCCCGTAACCGGACTGTCCTACAGGGAACCGGCTCCGCATAATTTCTCTTTTAACTCTCCGCAAGGAGCCTGCCCAAAGTGTAAGGGACTTGGAGTAGTGAATCAGATTGATATCGATAAGGTGATTCCTGACCGGAACATGTCTATCTATGAAGGTGCTATTGCTCCGTTGGGCAAATATAAGAATGCAATGATATTCTGGCAAATCGGTGCATTGCTTGAAAAGTATGAAGCCACATTGAAAACTCCGGTTAAAGATTTACCGGAGGATGCTATGGATGAAGTGCTGTATGGATCGGATGAACGAATTAAGATAAAGAGTTCACTCATTGGCACCTCTTCTGATTATTTCGTAACGTATGAGGGTGTAGTGAAGTATATCCAGATGTTGCAGGAGAAAGATGCTTCGGCTACAGCTCAGAAGTGGGCAGAACAGTTTGCCCGTACTACCGTCTGTCCTGAATGCAAGGGAGCGAAACTTAATAAAGAGGCATTGCATTTCCGCATTCATGATAAGAATATCAATGAACTCTCCAATATGGATATCAGCGAGCTTTATGACTGGTTGCAGAAGGTGGATGAGTTTCTGTCTGATAAACAAAAGAAGATTGCAGCCGAGATATTGAAAGAAATTCGTACACGCCTGAAATTCCTGTTGGATGTAGGGTTGGATTATCTATCTCTCAATCGTAGTTCGGTGAGTTTATCGGGTGGTGAGAGTCAGCGTATTCGATTGGCAACACAGATTGGTTCACAGTTAGTGAATGTGCTTTATATTCTGGACGAGCCGAGTATCGGACTTCATCAGCGGGATAATCTGCGTCTGATTAACTCATTGAAGGAATTGCGCGATATGGGTAATTCTGTGATTGTGGTAGAGCATGACAAAGATATGATGTTGGCTTCTGATTATGTGATTGATATGGGACCTAAAGCGGGTCGTCTGGGTGGTGAAGTGGTATTTGCCGGTAAGCCACAGGAGATGTTACAGACGTCTACATTAACCTCGCAGTACCTGAATGGTCAGCAGAAGATAGAAGTTCCTGCCAAACGCCGTCCCGGTAATGGTAAGTCATTATGGCTTCGCGGTGCAAAAGGAAATAATCTGAAGAATGTGGATGTGGAATTCCCATTGGGTAAATTGATTTGTGTGACCGGTGTATCGGGTAGTGGCAAATCTACGTTGATAAACGAAACATTGCAGCCTATTCTTTCGCAGAAGTTTTATCGCTCTCTTCAGGATCCGTTGGAATATGGTTCGATTGAAGGATTAGAGAATATTGATAAAGTGGTCAATGTAGATCAATCTCCGTTGGGACGTACACCACGTTCCAACCCGGCTACCTATACAGGTGTTTTTTCTGATATTCGCAATTTGTTTGTAGGATTACCGGAAGCAAAGATACGTGGTTATAAGCCGGGACGTTTCTCGTTCAATGTGTCTGGCGGACGTTGTGAAGCGTGTTCCGGGAATGGTTATAAGACAATTGAAATGAACTTTCTGCCGGATGTATATGTACCCTGCGAAGTGTGTCATGGCAAACGTTACAACCGCGAAACTTTGGAAGTACGTTTTAAAGGAAAATCCATAGCCGATGTGTTGGATATGACTATCAATCGTGCAGTTGAATTCTTTGAAAATGTGCCACAAATTCTGAATAAGATAAAAGTGATACAAGACGTTGGTTTGGGATATATTAAGTTAGGGCAGTCGTCAACTACTCTTTCCGGTGGTGAAAGTCAGCGTGTGAAGTTGGCTACCGAACTCTCAAAGCGTGATACCGGTAAGACACTTTATATCCTTGATGAACCTACCACCGGACTGCATTTTGAAGATATCCGTGTGCTGATGAATGTACTGAATAAGCTTGTAGATAAGGGAAATACGGTTATTGTGATAGAGCATAATCTGGATGTAATAAAGATGGCAGACTATATCATTGATATGGGCCCGGATGGTGGAAAGGGAGGAGGAAAACTTCTCAGTTTCGGTACGCCTGAAGAGGTTGCGAAGAGCAAGAAAGGATATACGCCGAAGTTTCTTCGCGAGGAACTTTCCCTTTAGCGAGGAATACCGTTTCCGGTAGCGGATTTTACCGGACTTGTACGCCTGCTGGTGGTAAAGAAAACTGAAAATATATACCTTAAGATGAAGAATCAATTGTTTATTTTATCGTTGTTATTTGTTTCTCGGTATCTGCCAATAGTGGTGCCATACTGGATAGCCTGTGAAAATGGTCAGACAAGATGGTGTGAAAACCTTTAAGTTTATGAAAAAATAAAAAGATACTTCGTTACTATACGCAGGAGATATGCGTTTGAAGTATTATAAAGGTGTATTTCCCCCGGTAAAAACGAATCAACGTTTTTGCCGGGGGATAATTTTTTCCTATTTTTGTTCTCCGAAATCTATAAACAGAAAGAAATAAGTCATGAAAATAAATAAAACCAATGCTGCCCGCTTGTTAGATAAGGCTAAAATATCTTATGAACTAATTCCTTACGAGGTAGATGAAGATGATTTGAGTGCTGTACATGTGGCAGCAAACTTAGGCGAGAATATCGATCAGGTATTTAAGACTCTTGTTTTGCATGGAGATAAGACCGGGCATTTTGTTTGTATTGTTCCCGGCGACAAAGAGGTGAATCTGAAACTTGCTGCTAAAGTATCCGGCAACAAGAGTTGTGATATGATTCCGATGAAGGAACTTCTTCCTACTACCGGATACATTCGTGGTGCCTGTTCACCTATCGGGATGAAAAAGCATTTTCCTACCTACATTCATGAGACCTGTCTTGAGTTTCCGTATATTTATGTAAGTGCCGGCCAGCGGGGGTTACAGATAAAAGTGGCTCCTAACGATTTAATTAAGGAAGCACGCGCTGAAGTTTGTGTCTTGTTCACTGAATAATTCAAAAAAAAGTATATATTTGCAGAAATTATACTTGAAATGACAATTCAAATTATTAATTAAATATTTATATCTTATGTTTAGTAAACACCCTAAAGGGTTAATCCCAGCCGCTTTGGCCAATCTTGGCGAACGTTTCGGCTTTTATACTATGATGGCAATCCTTGTTCTTTTCCTGCAAGCTAAGTTTGGGCTGGATGGAAAGACCGCAGGGATTATTTATTCAACGTTTTATTTCTCTATTTACATCCTTGCCTTGGTAGGGGGTATTATTGCCGATAAAACACGAAACTACAAAGGAACGATTATGGTAGGTATTGTTTTGATGGCCTTAGGTTATCTGATGCTTGCTATTCCTTCCAAAACTCCGGTTGACAATCAAACTTTATTTTTAACTATCACCTGTATCGGATTGTTTGTTATTGCTTTTGGTAACGGACTTTTTAAAGGTAACCTGCAAGCATTGGTCGGACAAATGTACGACAATCCTCAGTACTCTTCTATGCGTGACTCCGGTTTCTCATTGTTCTATATGTTCATCAATATAGGTGCTATTTTTGCTCCGATGGCAGCAATCGGTGTACGTAACTGGTGGTTGTCTACTTTCGGTTATGCCTATAATGCCGATCTGCCTGCTTTGTGCCATGGGCAGTTGGCTCAGACTTTAACTCCGGAAGCTATCGAAACTTATACCAGATTGGCCTCAGAGTCTTCTTCTACTCCTGTAACCGATCTTACAACTTTTGCTGCTGATTATCTGAATGTATTTACTACCGGTTTCCATTATGCTTTTGCTGTTGCTATTGTAGCAATGGCTGTTTCACTTCTTATCTATATGTTGAATAAGAAGAACTTCCCGGATCCAAGTAAGAAAGCTGTTGCTGATAAGAGCAATACTGCTGTAACTGTAGTAGAGATGAGTGCACAAGAGGTAAAGCAGCGTATTTATGCTTTGTTTGCTGTATTTGGTGTTGTTATTTTCTTCTGGTTCTCTTTCCATCAGAATGGTTTGACGTTGACATTCTTTGCAAAAGAATACACCGATCTTAATCTCTTCGGAATGCCTATCTCGGCTGAATTGTTCCAATCGTTGAATCCTTTCTTTGTGGTGTTCCTTACTCCGGTGATAATGGCTGTATTTGCTCGTCAGCGTGCGCGTGGGTGTGAACCGTCTACTCCGAAAAAGATAGCAATCGGTATGGGAATAGCAGCTTTGGGATTTGTTGTAATGGCCATTGGCTCTTATGTTGCCGATTTGCCTCTGCATAAAGAAATCCTGGCTGTAGGAACTTCACCGGTGAAAGTCACTCCGTTGTTGTTGATGTTGACTTACCTTATCCTTACAGTTGCTGAATTGTATATTTCTCCGTTGGGAATCTCGTTTGTCTCCAAAGTGGCTCCTCCTAAATATCAGGGTATCATGCAAGGTGGATGGCTTGGTGCTACTGCTATAGGTAATCAGTTGCTTTTCATCGGTGCTGTGCTGTATGAGACAATTCCTATTTGGATGACATGGACAGTATTTGTGGTGGCTTGTAGTATTTCGATGATTACAATGCTCTTTATGCTGAAATGGCTGGAAAGAGTGGCTAAATAAGAAATAGTTTTATTACCATAGAATATGGCGAGGGTATCTAATCTTTTTAGATATCCTCGTTTTTTTTATTTTGCTCCTTGTTCATAATGTGAACCCAGTCTTCCTTTCTGTACGGTTTTGAGTGTATTTCACCACAGAGTAACACAGAGTTCCACAGAGTAGTCTTTATCTGATGAAACGCGGATTAACACAGATGAACACAGATTAAAAGACTGTAGTTCTTTATCATATATTTGTTTCCCTTTGTGAAAATTTGCGTTCATCTGCGTTTTAATAAAGATTTAAACTCTGTGTTACTCTGTGGTGAGTTCATTTCTGATCAGTTTAATAGTAAATATCATTGTGTCTTTCTTCAAAAAATCACAGATACAGCACTGCCTAATGTCATAATCTGTGTACATGTCTTATCAGACTTCACAGGAGTAGGTAGCAGATTATAATCCAGAAAGAATCTTACTCCCAGATTTTGTTTTGCCAGGAAAGTAAACGAAACACCTGTCCCCATACTGAATCCACCTCTGCTACCTATCACTGCTACAGGCAAGTTACAGGATGAATAGTAACTATAGCCTGCCAGAACCTTGCTTCCTACCAGTAGGCGTGGTGTGATGGGATATGAGAAATAGATTCCTACATGCCCAGCTAAAAGATCGGTTGACTCTTCCAGTGCCTCATTATTGAATATCACTGCCATGTTGATTGCCGAGAAGCGCCCACCTAATCCTATATATGGGTTGAGAAACCAGGCTCCTTCCAGTCCGGCAGTACTACCGGATGAAAAGTGGAATCGGTCTTTATCGGATAGAGTGTAAGTACCTGGGGCAACATTGAGTCCCAGATAAATGCCAAAGAAAGAAGGATTAATTTTCCATTCAAAATCACTCGAAGTAGAAAAGTTATGGATACCTTTATCTTTGAATATAAGATCAGCCAGAAAATACCCAAGTTCTGTTGATAAAATGCCAAACCCGGCTCCTGCCAATACGTCACTCAACCAATGCTTGTTATTTGCCATACGGGTAAGTCCCGTTGCTGTAGCCACTGAGTAGGCGCCGATACTATACCATGGACTACGTTCTCCATACTCCTTATGCATCATAGTAGCCGTCATAAAGGCCGTGGCTGTGTGTCCGGAGGGAAAAGAATGATTGTTGGAATTGTCGGGACGTGTTACTCTGGTCTGTGTCTTTAATCCGTTAACTATTGAAGTCATTATAATGGCAGAAAAAGCATCGGATACAAGCATGCGTCCCCACGAACTACGTCCTTTTACACCGCCAATCTTCATACTTAACATTGTTACAGCGGGGAGGTATTGAAGATAATCGTCATAATGTTGTTTGAAAGAGGGCAGACGGCTGTTACGTAATCCACGAAAATGATCGTCTTCACTTTTCACAATAAGACCGCCTATTACAAGTGGTACACCTACATAAGTCATTTGGTAGACTCGTGAATTGGCTATTTTATGCATTGTATACTGGAAGCGGTTTGCCGGTACTGATGGAGTGAGTGATGGCAATGAATCAGTCAGATTTGGCTCATTTGCAGAGTGTAAGAACGGACAGATATAGCATAGCAATAATATAAGAATAAGCTTCATAATCTAGTAGTAGTTTTAATCGCTACAAAGATATAAGGCAATTCTGTAAGAAAACTGAATTTATACAGAAATAAATTCAATTTATCGTTTACTATGATAGTATACTAATCTGTGTTGTATTATTGTTTTTTCTTTTATCAGTTTTAAGTTGTTGTATTACAGTAAACTTTATAAGTATATAAACTGGTGTGTATATAAATAAAATGCTGGTATATGTGATGATTCGGTATATGTTTTGTTATGGACTATTACACATATTACTGTATAAAGAAGGTTTGATAAACTAAGAATCATAAAGTACTGCATTGTTTTATTTTTTTTCTGATTATTTAGGTGGGTTTCTCTCACTTTGTAGATAAAATTAGGCGATTTGTTTCTTTATTTTGTTTTTTATCTGTGTTTTCTTACATATTAAATTAAATTTCGTATAACTTTGTGGCACAAGATAAAATTGCAAGGTAAACAATTAAATGAATCCTTATCATATAGAAACCGAATTACTTATTCAATTAAGGAATGGAGAACACAATGCTTTTCGCCGTTTGTTCGATCTCTATTATGCATTGATGTGCGCTATAGCCTATGAATATATAGAGGATGAATATATATGCCAGGGTATAACCGAAGATGTATTGCTATCGGTATGGGAAAAACGGAAGCAACTTGACATTAATATTTCGTTGAAAGGGTATTTAATCCGTTCGGTGCGTAACAGGAGTATTGATTATTTGCGTAGTAATGTGCAGGAAACCAAGGTTGTGCGCATGAGTACTATTGATGAATATGAAACTTGTTTTATTGCTGACGAAGAGTTGTTTGATAAAATAGCTTTATTGGAGCTGGAGGATAAAATAGAAGAGATAGTGTCAACATTGCCAATTGAATGCCGGACTGTATTCCAAATGAGCCGGTTTGAAGGGCTTTCTAATCAGGAAATAGCAGAACGTCTGAATATCTCTATCAATACAGTTAAATATCATATTAAAAAGGCCCTATCCGTACTAAAAGAAGGGCTTGGTGACTATCTTTTTGCTATAGTTGTTGCATTTGTCTTTTTGTTTAGACACTAATATCTGAAAATACAGCTCTTTGTGTGATTAAATTCTCCATAATTGTTTTTTCTTGAAATTTTTTTTAGAATTTCACTACCCCTACATCTTAAAAATCTCGTCTCCCTATTAAAAGGACTTAATATGGGTGAAAATAATAATATAATTGAAGAACTTATTGATAAGCAACTTTCAGGGCTTCTGTCTTCTGAAGAGTATACTTATTTGCGGCAATGGTATAATGCCAGTCCGGAAAATAAGAAACAGTATGAGGAGTATTGTATCTTAAAAAAATATCTGCATGTTCTGAATAGCAAAAAGCGTTTTAGACCTTCGGTTGAATCTGCCTATAAGCGCTTTGTGGTCAGAATAGGAACTGTAAGCAGGAAGCATCGTACACTCTCTCTGTATAGAACTTTGCGTTATGCGGCTATTTTATTACTTGTTTTTGGTTTGGGAGGTACTACCTTTTATTTCATTCAAAGTCACTATATTCAGACTCGGCTAACACAAACGATAGAAATTCCGTTTGGTTCTAAATCAAAAATTGTTTTGCCGGACGGTACAACCGTCTGGTTAAACTCAGGGAGTATTCTTTCGTATGAAAATAATTTTGGAAAAAATAACCGTGACGTAAAGTTAAGCGGCGAAGGTTACTTTGAAGTAACTAAGAACCGGAATTTGCCATTCAAAGTTTTTTCGGGTAAGGTACAGGTAGAAGTATTGGGTACCAAATTCAATTTTAAGTCTTATTCGGATGATGAAAGTGCTAAAGTGACTCTTGTTGAGGGAAGCCTGAATGTAGGAATTGAGGATAAGAAACAAGAAGTTCATCTGGTTCCTAATCAGCAGGCTATTTTTGATAAGGCAAAAAAGGATATGAAGGTGAAAAATGTGAAGGCCGATCTGTATGCCATGTGGACTTTACCTAAAGAAGAGCCTATTGATAAGAAACAAATAAACGTAGATAAGGTCCTGACAAAAACAGAAAATCCGAATATAACTCTACGGAATACTTTATTTTTTGATGAGGAATCTCTTATTCAGATTGTCCGTGATCTGGAAAGGGTTTTTAATGTACAGATTGAAATAAAAGATGAAAAGTTGAAGTATGAAAAATTCTATGGAGATTTTAGAAATGAAGAAACTTTGTATGATATTTTGAAAATGATGGCAGAAAGTAACAATTTACACTATGTTGTCGATAATAATAAAATAGTAATATCAAGAAAATAGGAGGGAATCTATGAGGAATAAGATATAAAAACAAAGAGTCGGGTTCTGTTGGCGCACTCCCGACTCCGGTCTCAGCATATAAAAACATATTGTTTAATATATAAAGATGTTACAAATGTATGAAAATAAGTTGAATAGCATCCTGAAAATTAGTACTATTTTAATAGTTTTATTATGTAGTAAGAATTTATTGGCTCAGGATGTTACATTATCTCTGAATCTTAAAAATGTTACAGTCAAAGAAGCACTGGAGCAGTTGAAAAATGATACAAAATTTTCATTGTGGTTCAATGTCAATGATGTAGAATTATCTAAAATTGTCACTGTACAGTTAGAGAATAAAAGCATTGAAGATGCTTTGAAGATTATTTTGGACGGTCAGAATCTGAATTTTGAAGTTAAAAATAAGCGTATACAGATTTTTAAGCATAAAACAAATGCAGAAAAGCCGAAACAGAAAGTCAAAAATATAACCGGGCAGGTTACCGATGAGAGCGGAGAGGTATTGCCAGGCGTGACAATACAGATAGAAGGAAGTACCTCTACGGGTACAATTACAGATTTTGATGGGAAATTCCAATTAGATGTTCCTGATAATGCCAGAAGGTTTATTGTTTCATACGTCGGAATGAAAACTCAGGAACTCAATATAGCTCCCGGTTTTACTAAAATAGTATTACTTTCGGATTCTCAGGAATTGGATGAAGTTGTTGTTACCGGATACCAGAAGATAGACCGCAGATTGTTTACTGGAGCTGCCGATCGTATTTCGGGTGATAAGGCAAAGGTTGACGGAGTAACCGACATTAGTAAAATGCTACAGGGGAAAACGGCAGGAGTGCAGGTACAGTCTGTATCCGGTACATTTGGTGCCGCTCCGAAGATACGCGTTCGTGGTGCATCTTCCATATATGGTAACCAAAGCCCTTTATGGGTAGTTGACGGGGTAGTCCTCGAAGATATGGTGGAAGTATCTCCGGATGATTTGTCTTCCGGAAATGCAGCTACTCTTATCAGTTCAGCTGTTGCCGGATTGAATGCTGACGATATTGAGAGTTTTCAAATATTGAAAGATGCTTCGGCTACTGCACTTTATGGAGCGCGTGCAATGAACGGAGTAATTGTTGTGACGACAAAGAGGGGTAAGAAAGGCACTGCATCCATTAGTTATACAGGAGAGTTTACCATGCGTACCCGTCCTTCGTACTCGCAATATAATATTATGAACTCAAAAGATCAGATGTCTGTCTATCTGGATATGGAGCAGAAAGGTTGGCTGGATCATGCTACAATTTCACGGGCTGAGAATGGAGGGGTATTTTTTCAGATGTATGATCTTATTAACCAGTTTGACAAGACTAACGGACAGTTCGGGTTGATGAATACACCTCAATCCCGTTCGCGTTTTTTGCAGTCAGCAGAGATGCGTAATACAGATTGGTTTAGTATTTTGTTTAAACCAACTCTTCAAAGTAATCATTCACTAAGTATTTCATCAGGAAATGAACGTTCCCGTTTCTATACTTCTCTTAGTTTTTATAATGATCCGGGTTGGACAGATGCAGATAAGGTAAACCGCTATACTGCCAACATGAATGCTTCATTTGATTTGAATAAATACCTGACTTTCGGAGTAAATACCAGCGGATCAATTCGTAACCAGAGGGTTCCGGGAACCATGGATCGTGACATGGATGCCGTGAATGGAGAATATACACGTGATTTTGATATCAATCCTTTCAGTTATGCATTGAATACGAGTAGGACAATGTCAGATCGTACAGTTAATGGGGATCCTGAGTATTACCGGATGAACTATGCTCCTTTTAGTATTCTGAATGAAATGAATTCCAACTTCATTGATATGGATATGATGGACCTGAAGTTGCAAATGGAATTGAATTATAAGCCTTTCAAGAGTTTGGAGCTGAATGCTTTGGGCGCAATAAGGTATGTTAAGTCTACACAGGAACATAAAATATACGGTAATTCTAATATGGCAATGGCCTATCGTGCAGCAGATGATGCTACCATTCGTGATAAAAATAAGTTCCTTTATAAAGACCCGGATAACCCGGATGCATTGCCTGAAGTGGTAATGCCCGAAGGCGGTTTTTATAATACGACTAATAATACGATGCTAAGTTACTACTTCCGGGCAACGGCCAATTATAATAAAATGTTGTTTGGGAAGCACCCTTTTAATTTGATGGTTGGTCAGGAAGTAAAGTCTGCCGACCGTAAAAACGGTTTTAATAATGGTTACGGATATCAATGGGATAAGGGGGGTGTTCCTTCTGTTGACTATCGCATCTTGCAGCAGATATTGGTAGGAGGTTTTGATTATTATGGAATGGAAGAAAATTATGATCGTTTTGTTGCCTTCTTTGGAACTGCCAGTTTTTCGTATAATGGGAAATATACTTTGAACTTAACCGGACGTTATGACGGTTCGAATCGTTTGGGACGTGCGCGTGATTCCCGTTGGTTGCCTACCTGGAATGTCAGTGGTTCATGGAATGCTTTGGAAGAAAGTTTCATGAAAACCCAGACTCTTTTTTCTGCATTGACATTGAGAGCTACTTATGGATTGACAGCCAGTATGGGACCAGCCAGCAATGCTTTGGCTATTTTCAGAAATCAGGTTACTTTTCGCGATACGCAAGGAAACAGAGAGAATCAGGTTTTAATAAGCTCATTGCAGAATTCGGAACTTACCTGGGAGAAACAATACGAAACGAATGTAGGTATTGATATGGGATTCCTGCGTAACCGGATAAGTTTGAGCGCAGACGTTTATTTCCGCAACGGATTCGACCTGATTGGTTATATGCGTACATCCGGAATCGGGGGAGAAGCGATGAAAGCTGCGAACTATGCAGATATGAAATCCCGTGGTGTAGAATTTACATTAAATACAAAGAACATCGTTACGAAGAATTTCAACTGGACTTCTAATCTGACTTTCTCATTCAACCATAATGAGATTACGAATCTAAAATCAATGCCCAGAGTCATCGACCTGGTGAAAGAAGAAGGAGGCCCTTTGCAAGGTTATCCTGTGAGAGGACTGTTTTCGTATCAGTTCAAAGGATTGGATAGCAACGGATTTCCCACCTTTATCAATGAAGACGGAGAATTGACTTCTACTGATATTAATTTTCAGGAAAATAATAATATCGGCCATCTGAAGTATGAAGGTTCTATTGATCCGAAAGTAACCGGTGGATTTGACAACGGTTTTACGTACAAAAACTGGAAGATGAACGTGTATTTCACTTATCAGTTTGGTAATGTGATTCGTCTGTATCCGGAGTTCTCTGCTGTATATTCGGATATGAGTGCTATGCCGAAAGAGATGAAAAACAGATGGATGCAGGCAGGAAATGAGAAGTATACCGACGTACCGGGTATTCCTTCGAAAAGGCAAGTGTCTAATATAGAGAATCTCAATGTGGCTTATAATGCTTATAACTACTCGGATGCGCGGGTTGCCAATGGTTCTTTTATTCGTTTGAAAGAAATTTCTCTTTCTTATGATTTCAAAGGAAACTGGATGAAGGTGGTCGGGATGAATAATTTGCAGTTACGTTGCGTTGCTTCTAACTTATGGCTGATTTATTCCGATAAAAAGTTGAACGGACAGGACCCTGAATTTTTCCGTTCGGGTGGTGTAGCAATGCCTACTCCGAGACAATTTACCTTGTCTGTGCGAACAAGTTTCTAACCATGATAAAATCAAGATATGAAAGTACGATATTATATATTTATCTCAGCTGCGGTTCTTTTGTCCGGATGCAATGATTTCCTGGATAAAGTGCCTGATAATAGAACAGAACTGGATAATGCCAAAACTATATCCGAGCTATTGGTTTCGGCATATCCAAACAGAGCTTATGTTGAATTCTGCGAGGCTATGAGTGACAATGCCGAAGATAAAGGAGTAGCCATTCAATCAGACAGGGCTGTTGAAGAGTCTTTTAAGTGGAAAGATGTTTCGTATACCTTACAGGATTCTCCTACAGGTTATTGGAGTTCATGTTATGAAGCTATTGCTGCTGCCAATCATGCTTTGGAAGCTTTGGATAAGCTGGGTGGGATGGATACGCAGGCCCAGCGTGGTGAAGCTTTGGTAGCAAGGGCCTATTGCCATTTTATGTTGGTGAATATTTTTTCTCAACATTATGATCCGGCAACAGCCGATAAAGATTTAGGCGTTCCATACGTTACTGAACCCGAGACTGTTGTGTTGAAGGATTACAAGAGGGAGAGTGTAGCAAAAGTGTACGAATTGATAGAGCAGGATTTGAAAGAAGGTCTTTCTCTTATTCAGGATCACACTTATACCGTTCCTAAATATCACTTTACGAAGGCTGCCGCACATGCTTTTGCCAGTCGATTCTATCTGTATAAAGGTGATTGGGACAAGGTTATCGAACATGCTAATGCCGTTTTTGGTACAGGAGATGTTGCTTCTCAGTTGCGTGACTGGATCACTCATGGACAACTGTCTACTTCTGTTCGTGAGAAAGAATATACATCTGCCGAGCAGCCCTCTATTTTATTGTTGGCTTCATCTTTGACAAAGATTGCCCGTTACCAGGAGTTCTATCGATATGGTTTTAACAGTTCTTTGGAGTCGAAGCTATTTCGTAGTGCCAAGGTAAATGCGATAGGTTTGCCCTGGGCGTATGTACTTGAGAAGTGGCAGGCAGATAAAGGTGATCCGATTACCATGCTCAAATGGAAGGAGTATTTCCAACAGATAGGCATCAATGCAACGACTGGTTATTTGTATGCCATGATTCCCATTCTTACTAAAGATGAGGTGCTGCTTAACCGTATAGAGGCTTATGCCATGAAGAAAAGGTATACGGAAGCTTTGGCAGACATCAATGCTTTTTATAGCAAACGGACTTTGTCTTATGATGTTTCTAAAAACGTAAAAGCCGAAGATATAACAAAGTTCTATGCGGATTATGCTCCATTGAATCCTTTCTATGAGATGGATACGGAGCAGGCAGCATTTGTGCAATGTGCTGTAGAACTTCGCCGGGTGGAGTTTGTGATGGAAGGCATGCGGTGGTTTGATGTGAAGCGGTTTGGCATAGAAATCGTTCATTATCCATATGGCATGCCCAGTCAAAAGGATGTGTTGGTCAAACGCGATCTTCGTAGAGCCGTTCAGGTACCGAGTGATGCTATTGCCTATGGTTTAACACCTAATCCCAGATAAATACGTATGATTATGAAAAGAGTATTGTTACTATTGGTTTGTGCATTGAGTATGGGACTATTTCACTCATGCTCAGAAGATTTGGGAGAATCAGGTATTGAAATTCCTGAATTCAATCTCAAAGATTTGAGTCCTACGGATTTGTATATCTATAAAAATTATACGAAACCCTATAATGTCGAAGTGATTTATCGCTGGAAAGATAGTGAGACGGATGTTGCCAAGAATCTGGTTCCGCCGGAGGAAGAGAAGGTAGAACCTTTCCTTGAAATTTTAAAAACTGTTTGGGTTGATCCTTATGTGGAAGAGGCAGGCAGCAATTTTCTTAAAGGTTTGATACCGAAACAAATATTATTGATAGGAAGTGCAAGTTATAATCCCGACGAAACGGTAACACAAGGTACTGCAGAGGGAGGACGTAAAATGGTATTGTACGAAATAAACAGTTTTAGTCCGCAGAATGTCACGAAGTTGAAGAGGTTTATTCATGTGATGCACCATGAATTTGCCCATATAATGCATCAGCAAGTAGCTTATAGCCGGGATTATCGTACTATAACGACCGGATATTCTTCCAGTTGGTATCTGCGTTCCAATGAATATGCTCAGGAAAGAGGATTTATAACAAATTATGCCATGTCTGCACCCGATGAAGACTTTGTGGAAATGATAGCTACTATGCTGACAAATAATAAAAGAGACTGGGATATAATGATCAATACGATCAAAAGTGAAGATGCCCGTTCTGCTTTACGCAAAAAAGAAGCAATTGTGGTGGGGTATCTAAAGGATGTATGGGACATTGATTTGTATCATTTTCAGGCGAAAATGGATGAAGTAATAAAGAATGTGGTATTAGGAGACTATTAGGAATTATGAGAAAATTGACTAAATATCTGAATAGAGGAATATGGATGCTATCTTTCATGGCTCTATTCTTCACTTCATGCAAAAATGAGGTGGATGATGTGTTTGCACAATCGGCAAGTGAAAGAATGAAGACTTTCTTAAAGCAATGCGATGATATACTGCAAACAGCTCCTAATGGCTGGCGACTGGATTACCAACCGGCTAATGCTGTTTCTTACGTTAGCTTCATCATGAAGTTTACGGGTAAAGACAGGGTTTATATGTGGTCCAACTATGAAGATGAATCTACTACCACCTATAATCTCAATTCGGGTGAAGGACCGATGCTGTCATTTGATACATACTCAGTGATCCATACTTATGCCGATCCTTCTACTACTCCTTTGGGTGAGGGGTATAAAGGTGACTTTGAGTTTATTATTATGGAATTGACTCAGGACTCTCTGGTTTGCAAAGGACGTAAAAATCAGGACCGGGTGGTATTTAAGAAAGTAGGTGTGGGAGAACAACATAAGATTCGCCTTATCCGTGAAATGGATATTGCCTCGATCTCCAATAATTCGTTTTTTCATTGTCTGAAGTCTCCTACGGCAGCTACGGCAGATGTGGCGCTATCAGATGATAAGAAAGAACTGGTATTTAAGGAAATGCAGGGAGAAACGGTAAAGACATCATCTGCTGCTTTTACCTTTACAGATACAGGATTTGATTTAACTGCTCCGGTGACGGTCAATAGTAAGAGTATTCAGCATTTTGTATGGAACAATGCCAAGGCCAGGTTTGTAGCCGAGAATACAGATACATTGATGACATCCAAAACTCCATTAATTGTATATCCTACTTTACAACAGGCTGCCGGAAACACTTACAGGCTGATCGGAGGAAGTTATGATGTTCAGGGTTGGGTTGAATTATACAAATATAAATATCCGAACTATGCCGGTGCCCAGCTGACTATGGATGTAGACGGTAAAACCGGTTTCTCCGTATTGCTTAGCATTGATGGTAAAGATGCACCTCAAACTGTATTGGCCAAAGAGATAAAAAAGCAGAGAGATGACATTGCTGTCTTTGTGAGGTATGGGAAAGATGAACCGGAAGGGTGGATTGGAGATGAGGTAATCAATATCTACGATAATATCATTGGCATTCAGATGTACTCTTACTTTTTTGATTCAACCGGGCACTCTGTGGTATTGAAGGACAATAAACTCTATCTGGTAAACACAAAGAAGAACTGGGTTTGGATGGAGTTTGAGAAAGTGAACAAATAAATTACAGATATAAACTAAATGAGAATTTTATGAAAAAGGAATTTAAATGGGTAGGCGTAATGCTGTTGCTGCTTGTCTCATTCGTTAGTTGTTCGAAGGAAGACGAACCTTCACTGTCTGTTTCGAAAGAAACAGTGAACTTTACAGCTTCGGCTGATGAAGAAATAATAACTGTAAGTACTAATCAGGCTACCTGGAAAGCTGTACGTCCCGAAAAAGACGATTGGTGTAGTTTAAGGTTTGAAGGTGCTTTACTGATTATTGAGGTGGACGATAATTTGAAAGTGCAGTCACGTACAACAACGGTTACCGTATATGCAGGTAATATCACAAAAAGTATTGCGGTGGAGCAAGCAGCTGCCAATGAAGTATTATCATTTGTGCCGGATAAAGTGGAACTGGATGCCAGTGGAGAAACTGTGAATGTAACCATAACGACGAATACAGATTCATGGACTTACAATGTTGATAAAACGTGGTGTAATGTATCTCGCAATGGAGATGTATTATCCGTTTCGGCAGATGAATATACGGATGGTGAACCAAGATCTGCTGTTATTACTGTTAAAGCCGGTTCTTTGAGCAAGGACATCACTGTAACCCAGAGCAATACGGGTATGGCATATGCTATTGATGTACCTGCTGATTTTTCGGCTAGCTATGTACAGAAAATAATGTATGGTGATGTACAGATTGCTGAGGTATGTAAAGAGTTTATTAAAACAAGTACTGTTTCCGAACAGATGGTTGTAATATATCCGGTTGTTTCCGGAAAGGCTGACTTGACTAAAGGGCTTGCTGTGAAAGACGGTGGTAATGTAGTGTGGGATATTGCTAAAAACAGTTGTACTTATACAGCCGGAACAGCTGGAAGTCCTTTACAAAAAGTATATCTTGAAAAAGATAAGCTGGTAGCGACTTCTGCTTCTAAACTACAGAGAAACACGAGTGCTAAGGCAGATATATTGGTTGATTTAGACTATAACAAATACCGTGTTGTTAAAATTGGTACTCAATATTGGATTGCAGATAATTTTAAATGCGAAAGATATAGCAATGGATCTCCTATTAATAAAATAACCAGTGGCGCGGATTGGAAGAATGATACGGAGGGGGCTTTCTGTTATGTAAACAATGATCCGACGAATTACAAAGAGGTATTTGGAGCTTTGTATAATTGGAATGCAGTTGTAAACAGTAATAAACTTGCTCCGGAAGGATGGGATATACCTACTCAGCAGGATTTCTTATCTCTGAAAACTTATATTGTTCCGGGTGCCGATCCTACTAAAGCCATCAAATGTACTGCTTATTTAAAAGCAACCGATGGGTATTGGCAATCTTCTACAAGTGTTACACCCAATAATCTGACCGGCTTTTCTATGCAACCGGCAGGATGGAGAACGTTGGATACTTCAGACTTTACCTATTCATTTGACAGATTTGGCTATGAAGCCTACTTCTGGAGTACTACTGAATATTCGGGAGAAGATCCGTTTAGTAGAAATAGCGTCTATGTAATGAGAGCAGCTTATAATACGGATAATAGTACCCAAGGACCTTTGGGTAAAGTGTTCGGCATGTCTGTTCGTTGCATTAAGAGGTAAATATGCAGGGGCTCCCTTCACATTGTATGAAGGGAGCATATTAATAACTAAACTAAAATATAATTATTATGAAACAAAAGATTACTTTTATTCTTTGCCTGTTATTAATAGGTGGTTTGAGATTGAATGCTGTTGAAGTTTCTACATTTGCCGATTTTAAAACTGCAGTAGAGGCAGGGGGTGATGTTGTGGTTACTGCTGATTTGGAAAATGCTACATTGAGTAGTATTACGTTGACTAAAGATGTGAATATATCAGCAAAAAGCGGAAGAGTCAAAATGGATAATGTATTGTTTTCCATAGAAAGTGATATTAATTTCTCTATGAAGGGAATTATTGCATTTTGTTCATCGGAAGAAAAGACTCCTTCTAAGATATTAGTGAATATTCCGAAAGACATTGTTAAAGTATCTTCTTTGACAGTTGAAGATTGTGAAGTTTATGATTATACAATCTGTTTCCTTAAAGCATTGGGAGAAACAGAAATTCCAACTATCTCGGTTAAGAATACTGTAGTGCATGACTTGAATACCGGCAATCCTACCAATGCAGCTATAATGCTTCAGAAGGCTAAAGTTAGTAAAGCTACTTTCAATAATGTTACTTTTTACAAGTGCCAGGGTGGTGGTTATTATTCTAATGATGCAACAACTCCGATTGATTTTTCAATGGAGAAAGTTAGCTTTATAGATTGTGGTGATGCTGATGCCGGACTTGCTGGTAGTAAAGATATCATTAATTTTGCGGCAAATGCTTCTTCCAAATATACATTGAAAGATTGTCTGATTAGCGGATCATATACAAATAAGGCTTTCTCATTTAAGTCAGTCCGATTGAGAGCTACAACCGGTCAGTTTACCATAACTAATAGTCTGAGCTATAAAGTAAATGTGTATGCTCTTGCAAATCCGGCTACTGAGCTTTATACCATGCCGTTGACTGCAACAGCGTTAACCGTTGATTATGATAAGAAAGTAATCACTACCACTCCTGCTACCATAAAAGGTATCGGTTCTTCTTATTTTAGTTTGAATGGTGCTATTACCGGAATTACCCAGGAAAATCTGACTTCTGATTTTTATATTACCGATTCTGAAGTTGTTTCTAAAGAAATATCCGACATAACAGTTTATGCTGTTTCGGGCACTCCTGTGATGGAACAAAGAGATGTGAATAATCTGTCAATAGCTTCTCTTAATAAGGGTGTTTATCTGGTTAAGGTTGCTACAAAAGATGGCAAAACAAGCATAAAGAAATTCATTAAAAGATAAGTCTCTCTCAAGTTTTACTTTACGTTAGAGCAAATGCCCCTTTACATATATTGTTATCATGCATAATAAATAATGTAAAGGGGCATTTCATATATTGTTATCGGGCAGTTAATCCTGTTATATTTCCATTCCCATGATGTAATCATTCATATAATACCCGTTTCCAATCGGGAAATCTCCTTCACGCAACTTTTTCATTCCCATCCGTTCATAAAATTGCAATGCTTTGTTGTTGCGGTTTACATTCAGTTCCATCAGGCAATGGGCGGGATGTACTTCCTTAATGTATTTTATCGCTTCACGGAAAAGAAAGCTACCCAAATGCTGTCCTTGAAAAGAGGGGAGCACGTATATCTTTTGTAAATGAAATATATTTTCCTCCTGAGGCTGTACCGATACGTATCCACAAGGTTCTTCTCCCTTGTAGGCAATGAAGTAGATGTGTCCTTCTTCTTTCATTTGCTTGCGGATATTATCGTGAGAGTACATCCAATCCATCATGAATTCCATTTGTTCTGCTGAAATGATCTCTTTATAAGTAGCGGGAAATACGATGGAGGCCATATCGTGAATCAACCCGCAATCTGCTGTTGTAGCTTTTCTGATAGTAAACATATATGTATTGTATTTTGGTTTTATAAAACGCAAATATAAGAGATAAATAAGTATGATTGCAAAAGTACGTATTTAAATGTGAGTTAATATCCATTTTAAGACAGACTTAAATAGTATTTTAACAGAGACTTAAATACGTACTTTGGGATGAACGAATATATAATAAGGTGTACAACTGTTAATGACTTAATTATTATTAATTTATAGTACTTTGCATTGCATAGTACTAAAGTAATGCATATATTTGTTTCGTCAAACTAAAAAAAGAAGTTTATGAATGTAGATAATGTAAAGTCGCAGATGCGGAAAGGGATGTTGGAGTACTGCATCATGCTGTTATTGCATAAAGAGCCTGCTTATGCTTCGGACATTATCCAGAAGCTGAAGGAAGCCCGGCTGATTGTAGTAGAGGGTACATTGTATCCATTGCTTACCCGGTTGAAGAATGATGATTTACTAAGTTACGAATGGATAGAATCTACACAAGGACCTCCACGCAAATATTATAAACTGACAGAGAAAGGAGAGGGATTTCTCGGAGAGCTGGAAACTTCCTGGAAAGAACTTAATGAAACTGTGAATCATATAGCTAACAGATAATCCGATTAAAAAGAAATAACAATGAAAAAGACATTGACTGTAAATTTAGGTGGAACTGTCTTCCATATAGATGAGGATGCCTACCGATTGCTGGACAACTATTTGTGCAACCTCAAACTTCATTTTCGTAAGCAAGAGGGTGCCGAAGAAATAGTAGATGATATTGAGAACCGTATTTCGGAATTGTTTCTGGAAAAACTGAATGCAGGTTCGCAGGTGATTACACTTACTGATGTAGAAGAGGTAATTGCCCGTGTGGGAAAACCTGAGGATTTCGGAACTACCGATGAAGAAGAAAAGAAAACTTCAACAAGTAATTCTACTTCTTATACCTATACTACCCGGCGCCGGTTGTATCGTAATCCGGATGATAAGTTGTTGGGCGGAGTATTGAGTGGGCTGGCTGCCTATCTGGGATGGGATCCGACCTTGTTGCGTCTGTTGGCACTGGTCATTCTTATTTGTGGATATGGTACATTAATTCCTGTATATATCATTTGCTGGCTTGTTATTCCGGAGGCCCGTACTGCGGCAGAGAAGCTTAGTATGCGTGGCGAAGCGGTAACTGTTGAGAATATAGGAAAGACAGTGACCGATGGTTTTGAAAAAGTTGCCAATGGTGTGAATAGCTATATGCATTCAGATAAACCGCGTACCTTTCTTCAAAAACTGGGAGATGCGTTTGTTGCGGTTGCAGGATTCTTTTTGAAAGCCTGTCTGGTAGTGTTGGCCATTGTTTTCAGTCCGGTGTTGTTTGTACTTGCTATTGTCTTTGTGGCATTGGTTATTGCTGCCATTGCGGCAGCCATTGGTGGGGGAGCCGTTCTGTATGAAATGCTTCCAGCAGTCGACTGGGCACCTTTGGCATCTATCTCTCCGTTTATGACGGTGGCAGGCAGTTTAGCCGGTGTGGTTTTGATGGGTATCCCGTTGGCGTGTATCGTTTATACGATCCTTCGGCAAATATTCCATTGGCCACCGATGGCAACTGGTCTGAAGTGGTCTTTACTGGTTCTCTGGATACTCGGACTGGTTATTTTCCTGGTAAATCTCTCTGCTTTGGGATGGCAATTTCCGCTTTATGGTATCCATTCAATCTAAGCATTTGTTAAATATTTAGTTAGTTTTATAAAATGTGCCCCGTTTAGTGTGTCCGGGGCACATTTTTTGTTTATTCTATTTGTAAGTCAATGATTTTTATTTAAGTTTGTGATATCTTATTTGGTTTAGAGAAATATGGGTGAGCATATATGTTTCAGACGTAACGAGCGTCTGGCCACTATAAACCCCTATTGGAGGGGAAATCCAATGGTAAAAGGGCGGTTCTTCAATCGGCAGCATCGTTTTCGGCCCGGAATGGGCAGTGTGTTGAAATGGCGTTTGTCTCCCAATTCGCAACGGAAAGAGAAACGTACCGTTAAGTGGGAACCGAGAGTAAACTATCTTCGTTCATTGGATGCAGTTACGGGAAACTCATTGATATGGCTTGGGCATAATTCTTTTTTTCTGCAACTGGCAGGGAAACGTATTATGTTTGACCCGGTATTCGGGAGTATTCCCTTTGTACGTCGAAGAAGTCAGTTTCCTGCCAATACGGACATTTTTACCGGAATTGATTATCTGTTGATTAGTCACGATCATTTTGATCATTTGGATAAACAGAGTGTCGGTTGTCTATTAAAGAGCAATCCTCAGATGAAACTTTTCTGCGGCTTGGGTACCGGAGAGTTGATAAAAAGCTGGTTTCCGGAGATTGAGATGGTAGAGGCCGGATGGTATCAGCAGATAATGGATGAAGGATTGAAAATCACTTTTCTGCCTGCCCAGCATTGGAGTAAACGTTCGGTGCGTGATGGCGGACAGCGCCTTTGGGGTGCATTTATGATTCAGGGAGATGGTATGTCTGTTTATTATAGTGGTGATACCGGATATTCACAACATTTTTCGGAGATACCGGAACTTTTCGGTGCTCCCGATTATGCATTAGTGGGGATTGGTGCTTACAAGCCCCGCTGGTTTATGCGTCCCAATCATATTTCTCCTCATGAAGCATTGACGGCTTCACAAGAGATGCAGGCAGGATTGACTATCCCGATGCATTACGGAACATTCGATTTATCAGATGAGCCACTTCATGATCCTCCTCAGGTATTTGCTGCTGAGGCAAAAAAACGGAAGGTCAATGTGGTTATTCCTGCACTTGGAGAGGTTGTGAAGTTGAAAAGACAGAAGTAAAGATTGTATTATTATTTTTATAAAGAACATCGCTTGTCGCACCTCCCTGTGCGGGAAGCACAAATAGAAATAGCAATGAAAAAGGTAGAAATAAAAGAGCTTTCGGAGAATTTTTTTGAAGCCATTGGCAAAGAGTGGATGTTGGTGACAGCCGGTAACAAAGATGGTTTTAATACCATGACTGCTAGTTGGGGAGGTATTGGCTGGTTGTGGAACAAACCGGTAGCCTTTGTCTTTGTTCGCCCCGAACGATATACGTATGAGTTTATTGAGAAAGGCGATTATCTCACCCTCTCTTTTCTGGGAGAAGAAAATAAAAAGATTCATGCCGTTTGCGGATCAAAGTCAGGTAGAGAAGTAGATAAAGTGAAAGAAACCGGATTGAAGCCGTTGTTTACAGAGCAAGGAAATGTGTTTTTTGAACAGTCCCGTCTGAGTTTAGAATGTAAAAAGCTCTATGCGGATGCTATTGATCCTGAAAATTTCTTTGATAAGAAACTGATTGATAAATGGTATGGAGGTGCACATGGTGGTTTTCACAAAATGTATGTGGTTGAAATAGAGAGCGTGTGGATGCGTTGATACTGGTCTGTTATTCTTCTGAGAAGGATGCAGTTGGTATAACTTTTCAACCTCATCCTTCTCAGAAGAAATGAATAATCAAATCACCTAAAACCTATTTTTATTTTTCCTTGTTTCCTTTCCACTTTTAGCCATTTTTTTCATTTTGTTTTTTCTTTAGTTGTCACTTTAAAAGAACTTAGGAGTAGTCCACCCATAAGTGCCCCCCATAAAGCACTATTAACAGGTGAAGATGTGATAGGGCAACTCCCGGTGGCGCAACCTACAAATTTCCAGTACAGAAAACCACCCAATGCACCAACTGCTATTCCTGTCAAAGTAAGCCACTGGCTTTTAAAGAAATTTCTTATCATATTATTCTGTTATTAAAGCTTCGTTTTGAAGCATATAGTTATGTAATCAGCTTAACTATTTTTCTATTAAAACAAATTTCCTTCGGAAAATATTTGTATAGCAACATTTATTTGCTAATAATTCATGGATTTGATAAGAATTAAGAAAAAGGGATCAACTTTGTTGTGTATAAACTTGCTTGATTTCTATTTTGATAGTGTAATTCCGTTCATCAGTTATAAAATGGAGTTCTGACAGAAGAGAATAGCTTGTCTCCTGAGTATGTAAAGTCATTGTAAAAGACCATAGTAAGAATAAGTAATAATCTTTACCCTCAATAGGTCATTATTAAAAAGTATATCCTATAGCACCCGACCATGCATTGTAGAGTGGAAGGCCAAGACCTGCATGGTGAGCAGCTTCAAACTGTGCCCGCAATACAATATATTGATCTCTATGCTTTACCGGTTTGAATTGTAAGCCTGCATTGACATAGTATCCTAAAGCTGTATCTTCTGCAACGTTTTCTGCTATAGAGCTATAATCTCCTTCCTGTTCCGGACCGAACTTTCTGCCAATCATACCTGCAAATGCTCCACCGGCTTCTATAAAAGGACGTATTCTGCCTTTTGGATATGTATAGCGGATACCTAATTTTGCAGAGAGTGATGTTAGTGAGCTACTTCTGGTATAATGATGAAGATAAGTTTCAGAAATACTGCCATCTACCATCTTATAGGTTTGATAAGATCTTTGTTCTACACTGTTGAAATGAGAAATGGAAATATCCATAGATGCGCTTAAAGAGCTCATCCAACGTCGGCTGTTCAATGCCAGGTTTACACCAAACAGATAGGATAAATCAGGTTTACTAAAATTATGCCAAGGGCCTCTTGAAGGGAAACTGTATTGTTGTATTCCGGCATAAGGAGTCACATACAGTCTTAGGGAGTGTTTGTCTTCTTTAGTCTCAAATTCAATGCAATCTTCATTGCTGGTACACATTGCATAATGATAATCTTTTGCAATATCAATCAGGCCTTTATGAGTAAATGATGTTCTTCTGATTTTATGTTCCAAAGCTGGGCAGTCTCCAAAGGCATATTGTAATATTGGAATATAGCGTTTCACATTACCAGTATATTGGCTGCCATTTTCTCTTTTAGTAATGATCTTGGGTGCATCTACTTTTATCAATTTATCACCACTCTCTACAAAGTAGATAGACTCATAATTCTCTGTTTCATAATAATACAGACTTTTTATACCTTGAAGAAGGTATTCTAGAAAAACAGGCTGAGGTGCTTCACTGTGCTTTAGTTCTATCGTATATGAAATATAATATTTTCCGTCATCCGTGAATCTATATCCCTGTATATCATTTGGATAATAGGTTATAATATCCGAACTCCTTTCTGGCTTAAACACACATCGTTTGGCATTCATCTTATCTGTCCGGAAGTCTATCTGTCCATATACAGTATCGTTTTGGATCGTAATAATCAGTCCGGGACGATAATTACTTTGTGCATAAGAAAGTAGAGGTAGGAAAGCAGGTGCCCAGATGAGAAGTAGTTTTAAAAGAATTGTTTTCATAGTTCTATTTTATGTAAAGTTAATCAGAGGGTTTCATTATATCTATTATAAATACACCTGACACGACGTTAGTGCTAAACACATTCCTCGTTCTTTTTCTTATAAAATGAAAAAAGTCCCTTTGATGAATCAAAGAGACTTTTACTATTTATCGGATTGGTTCTTTATTTCAACCATTTATCCAGCCATTCAAAGAATGTGCGTTGCCACAAGATACCATTCTGTGGCTTGAGTACCCAGTGGTTTTCATCCGGATAGATAAGTAATTCTGCAGGAACACCTCGCATTACCGCAGCATCGAATGCAGCCATTGCCTGATTGGCAAGGATACGGTAGTCTTTCTCTCCATGGATGCAAAGGATAGGGGTATCCCATTTGTCTACGAACAGATGTGGAGAGTTGGCAAAGGTACGTTGCGCTGTTGCATTTTGTTTCTCCCAGTAGGCGCCACCCATATCCCAGTTGGCAAACCATTTTTCTTCTGTTTCCAGATACTGCATTTCCATGTTGAAGATACCGTCGTGTGCAATAAATGCTTTAAAACGTTTATCATGATGTCCGGCGAGCCAGTACACAGAGAAACCACCGAAGCTGGCACCTACGCAGCCCAAACGGTCTTTATCAACAAACGGCTCTTTTGTCATTTCATCGATTGCCGTGAAATAATCTTTCATGCATTGGCCGCCATAATCGCCGCTGATAGCTTCGTTCCATTCATTACCAAAGCCGGGAAGTCCGCGACGATTCGGGGCAACGATGATATAGTCATTAGCTGCCATAATCTGGAAGTTCCAGCGATAACTCCAAAACTGACTAACGGGGCTTTGTGGACCACCTTCACAGAAGAGTAAGGTTGGATATTTTTTGTTCGGATCAAACTTAGGGGGATAAATTACCCAAGTCAGCATCTGTTTTCCGTCTGTAGTCTTCATCCAACGTTCTTCTACTTTACCCATTTCAAGCTGATCGTAGATCTGTTGGTTCTCCTGTGTCAGTTGAGTGGTTTTTCCGTCCAGGGAGATGGCATAAATTTCGTCGCCCATACTCATTGAATGACGTTTGGCAATTAGTTTATCCCCGAAAAGGGCAGGAGCATCATAGTCATACATTCCTTCGGTGATCGGTTTGATAGAATCATCAGCAAGGTTGAGGGCATATATCTGTACTTCTCCATGCCATACGCCGGTGAAATAGATCGTTTGTGCATCTGCACTCCAGATGAAAGCATCTACGTTTGATTCAAATGTTTTACTGACAAACCGTTTTTCGCCTGTTTCGAGGTTCATTACGAAAAGGCGGTTCTGATCTGCTTCATAACCGTCGCGTTCCATACTCTGCCAGGCAATGTATTTACCATCCGGAGAATACTGCGGATTGGTATCATATCCTTTGTTCTCTTCGGTAATATTAGTCGTTTGCTTTGTTTTCAGGTCATACACATAAATATCCGAATTGGTAGAAACAGCGTATTCTAATCCCGTCTTTTTACGGCAGGTATAAGCTATCTTATCTGAAGTAGTATTCCATGCCAGTTGCTCCATACCACCCCAGGGTTTCATCGGACTTTCATAAGGTTCGCCATCCAGGATATCAACGATATTGGAGATTGAGTTTCCGTCAAAATCGGCTACAAACGGATGTGGGGCAGTTGTTACCCATTCATCCCAATGCTTATACATCAGGTCGGTAACGATGATACCCGATGCTTTGGGCAGATCCGGATATTTATCAGCTGTGCTTTTTACTGTTTTCACTTGTGAGACAAAAAGAATCTTTTTTCCATCCGGTGAAATAGAGAAGCCTTCAATATCCCCGTCATAGTTGGTGAGTTGTTTACGTCCGCTACCGTCCGGATTCATCTCATAAATCTGGCTGCTTCCGTTATCATTGCTTAGAAAAGCTATTTTAGTTCCATCCTTAATCCAGATGGCTCCATTCTCCTGATAGGGGGTGTGAGTGATCTGTTTGTTGTCACTTCCGTCCGCTTTCATGGTGAAAAGTTCGCGGTTACTTTTGTTTTCCGGTACACTGTAGTAAGCTACACTATACACAATTTTCTGATTGTCGGGTGATACGGATACCTCACCGATGCGCCCCATGGCCCATAGTGCTTCGGGTGTCATACGCATTCCTTCAATCTTGATATCCGATTTGCCGATGAGTGCTTCTGCGCTCTGTCCTGCATCTTTTGTTCCACCGCAGGCTGCTAACATCATTGTTGTTGACATAACTAACAGTTTGGCTTGTCTCATATTTTTTCAGTTAAATTAAGATGTGCGAAGATAACGATTAAATTTTATTCATGGATTGGGTGACAGATAAATTGAATTATATTTTCTTTTTCTGCCAGTTTCCTTTCTTTATATACCACCAGCATAGTATCAACGTGAGAGTGGCATACAGATGTTCTGTTGTCCAGCAGATAGCTACGTCTACTCGCAGATACAGGATGATGTATGTGATATATGCAATATAAATAGCTAACACACACATTTCCATGACTAATGCAGTTCGCGTGTTACCGGTTCCGGATACGGACTGGAAATATACATTACACGGAATCATTATCAGATAACCCGTGCATAGTACCCATAATGATGGTATGGAGGCTTCCCGCAGTTCCGGAATATCGGTGTAAATACTCAGTACAAGGTTGGGGAACAGAGCAAAGAATATCAACAGTGGTAATACAAAAGCATATGCGATGCGGATATGCTGACGAATGGTGCCTTGTACACATTGTATTTCTCCGGCTCCGATCAGGTTGCTGACTAATGAACCACAGGTAGAAGCAAATGCCATTGTCATCATAAATGGTATGCCTGAGACATTGCGGATGATATTTGTAACGGCCAGTGCCCGTTCGCCCAGATGTTCTACAAAGAGGAAGAACATAAACCAGGTGGACATGGACAGCAGGTTTTGTATCATAGTCCAGAAAGACACTCCTAATATAGCTTTCAGTGTTTTAGATTGAAAGGCCGGGAGCTTGTGTAGTGCATACTTCCGGCAATCAATCCGTTTCCAGGTATAGATGACGAAGAACAGTACTGATACCAATTCTGCCAGTGATGAGCCAATGGCTGCTCCGGCAATACCAAGTTTTGGAAAACCGAATTTACCAAAGATCAGGATATAGTTGAATACAACGTTTGACAGTACCATTACAATGGAGTTCAGGGTTAGGGTTTTTGTCTGCGTAGTACCTACAAAATAAGCGCGGAACATCACCATTATGAACGAGAAAAAGAAACCGAATACACGCCAGTTGATGTAACTGATGGCGGCTTCATAGATGTTTGGTGAAGAGATAATATTCTTCAGTATATGCGGTGAAAAGCATATCGATAAGGTAAACATGACGGCGGCTAATGCTAATAGGAAATAGATTCCCTGATAGAAGATAGGACCTATTTCGTTGTACCGTTGTTCTCCGTTGCGGCGGGCAATCATGATTTGTGCTCCGATACTGAAACCGAATGCCATCATAAAGATAGCCAGGTAATAGATTCCGGCAATGGCAGATGCACCCAATTCAATCTCTCCGACACGTCCTAAAAAGGCTGTGTCCGTCATTCCTATCATCTGCTCCATGATAAGGCTGATAAGGATAGGGTAGGAGATAATCCATATCTCCTTATAAGTATATTTAGTTTTCATCTCTTTGTTTGTTTATAGTCGTTTTATCGCTTGGCGTACTTTCCCGTGCGGGAAGCACAAGCATAAAGCCGGACAAATACCCTTTTGGATTTGCCCGGCTTTCTACATCATACAGAATTAATTTTTATTATTTCTTCTGTTGTTGTCTTGTTTTTGCCATTTGTTCCTGTTGCTTTTGCATAGCTTCCAGGCGAGCGGCAAAACCGGTCTTTTTCATTTGTTTCGGGTCTTTTTTCTTTGCTTCAAGGATAGCCAGCAACTTGTCTTCATCCGTTGTTTTGCGCAATACGATCATTGTACCCACACTGATCAATGTTGAAATGAAATAGTAATAGTTCAATCCCGAAGGATAATCGTTCAATACGAAAAGGAACATTATCGGCATCAGATACATCATCCATTTCATTGCTGCCATCTGAGGCTGTGCACCGGTATCCTGTTGTTGCATAGTATACTTAGTGTTCAAAACATTGGTTACTGTCATCAGCAAACAGAACAAACTGAGGTGATTACCCAGGAATGGGATATGGAACGGGAATGTAATGAAGGCATCATACGTAGAGAGGTCCGGTGCCCACAAAAAGCTCTGTTGACGAAGTTCAATAGCACTCGGTACAAACATAAACAATGCCATAAGAATCGGGAACTGTAATAACATCGGCAGACATCCTCCCATTGGGCTGACGCCATACTGGCTATACAGGCTCATTACTTCCTGTTGCTTCTTCATTGCATCTTCCTGCTTCGGATACTTCTTATTGATTTCATCAATTTTCGGCTTCAATACACGCATCTTGGCAGATGACATATAGGTTTTCCAAGTTGCCGGATATACTGCAATTTTCACCATGATGGTCAATAGCAATAATACAAGACCCATACTCAGTCCCCAGCCCGAAAGCCAATCGAACACGTTGATTGTAATATACTTATTAATCCAGCGAATCAGAGGCCACCCCAAATAAACCAGATTGTCGAGTTCCCATTTGTCATCACGTCCCTTATCAAGTGCTTTAAGCGTTTTGTAATGATTCGGTCCGAAGTAGAAGTACATATCAGTAGCCTGTTTACCTGTCGGATCAAAGAAAGTATTCATTTCAGCAGAATAGTCTTTGATATAACCGGTTCCTTGTTTCTCCATCTTTGATTTTACTACTACCTTGTCGAAGTCCTGATTAGCAATAAATACGGAAGAGAAGAATTGATTTTTGAAGGCAACCCAGTCTACGCGGCCTTCAATCTGCTTTTCATCGTCCTTGGCAGCTGAGAGGTTATCGGTTCCATCATTTGCTACCTTATACATCAATTCAGCCAGACGGTTTTCGTAAGTGTATCCTTTTTCAAGCTGACGGGCGCGTTGCGACCATGAGATATCTACATAGTCTGTTGAAGCAAGTTTGCCAGTCATACCCGTTGCCTGGATGGTAAATCCAAGTAGATAACTGTCTGGTTTCAGAGTGTAAGCAAAATCAATATAACTGTCTTTATCAGCAGCCAGACGCATCGTAATGCTACTATCGGTCTTATTAACTACTTCAAAATAGTAATCCCTGGTTTGTACTGTTTCTTTCTTATTGTAGAAATTAAAGCTCATCTCAGCATCACTGCCATTGAACAATACGATTGGTTTGCCATCTTGCCCGTTATAATCTTTCAGCATGGCAGAGTAAACACGGCCTCCTTTATTGACAAATGTAATTTCTACCAGATTATTCTGAATGGTGGTGAAGGACTCTTTACCCTCCATGGCATCAAAAAAGAGTGAAGTAGAATCTACGCTTGTTGTTTCTTCTTTTTCATTAGCCAATGCAGCGGCAGTTTTAGCTTTTAGAGCTTCCTCCTGTTTTTGCACCACTGCAATGGAGTCGTAGTATCTCTTTTGTGCAGCAAGCTGTTCTTCACTCGGACGACTAAAGAAACTGAAACCCACTAATAATAGCGCTATTAAAACGAGACCCGTAATGGTGTTCTTATCCATTTTTTTAGAGTTATGAATTATGATTTATTTTTATTTTCCGATTGCCGCCTTGATGAATGATACGAACAATGGATGTGGATTCAATACCGTACTGCTATATTCCGGATGGAACTGAGTACCTACGAACCATTTCAAGGTAGGGATTTCTACAATCTCTACAAGACCTGATTCAGGATTGATACCAGTACATTTCATGCCGGCTGCTTCATATTCAGTTTTAAAGTCGTTATTGAATTCGTAGCGGTGACGGTGACGTTCCTGAATGTGTTCTGTTTTATAGGCTTCGTAAGCTTTACTACCTTTTTCCAATGTACATTCATATGCACCCAAACGCATGGTTCCTCCCATATTAGTGATTGCCTTCTGCTCTTCCATGATGTCGATAACATTGTGCGGTGTTTTCTCATCCATTTCACGTGAGTTGGCATCTTTGTATCCAAGTACGTTACGGGCAAATTCGATAGCAATGCACTGCATACCCAAACAAATACCGAATGTAGGAATGTTGTGGGTACGGGTATACTTGATAGCTACAAATTTACCATCAATACCACGTTGGCCAAATCCGGGACCTATCATTACGCCGGACATTCCCTTCAATGCTTCTTCTACATTGTCATCTGTAAGTGTTTCACTGTTTACGAAATCCACCTCAACTTTGCAGTCATTGTAAGTTCCGGCTTGTGAAAGCGCTTCACGGATAGATTTGTATGCGTCTTGCAAGTCGTATTTACCAACTAACGCAATATGTACGGGTTCTTTCTGTTCTGCTTTATGACGACGTTCGAGGAATGCACGCCACGGACCTAATCCCGGAGTTTCTCCAACAGGAAGTCCCATCTTTTTCAGGATTGTTTCATCTAATCCCTGAGCCTGCATCAGCAAAGGTACTTCGTAGATAGTAGGAGCATCAATACTTTGTACTACTGCATTCTCATCTACATTGCAGAACAATGCCACTTTTTTACGAAGTCCGGCGGTAAGTTCGTGCTCTGTACGTAATACCAGAATATCCGGTTGGATACCTGCACTTTGTAACTCTTTTACCGAATGCTGAGTCGGTTTGGTTTTCAGTTCACCGGCTGCAGCCAGATAAGGTACATAAGTAAGGTGTACACATAATGCATCTTTACCTAATTCCCATTTTAACTGGCGAATACTTTCCACATAAGGAAGTGATTCAATATCGCCTACTGTTCCGCCAATTTCGGTAATTACAAAGTCGAATTTGTATTTATTACCTAATAGTTTGACGTTGCGTTTAATTTCGTCTGTAATATGTGGGATTACCTGAATGGTTCTGCCCAAATAGTCACCACGACGTTCTTTGTCAATTACACTTTTGTAAATACGTCCGGTAGTAATGTTATTGGCTTTTGTTGTCTGAATTCCTAGGAAGCGTTCGTAATGTCCTAAATCGAGGTCAGCTTCGTGTCCATCTACAGTCACGTAACATTCTCCGTGTTCATAAGGGTTCAGTGTTCCCGGGTCGATGTTGATGTACGGGTCAAACTTCTGAATGGTTACATTATAACCTCTTGCTTGCAGCAATTTACCGATGGATGATGAGATAATACCTTTTCCTAACGAGGAAGCTACACCACCGGTGACGAAAATATACTTTGTTTCTCCCACAGCTATAACTGTTTTAATTATTTGTTTACTAGTAGTATTCTAAAGAATCTAACGCATTAAAAACTGCAAAATTACAAAAAAATGAGGAAGTAGTAAGTATTCACAGAAACAAATTTATTAAAAAATGCAATTCCCTCCTTAAAGCCTTACAAAAAGGTTGGTGAAAACAACTTTTTACTTTTTCTATGTTTTCTGAAGTTTTTGATGTATTTTTGCGCTCAAATAGCATGAATTATGAAAAATAGTTATATCTCATCATTCGCATTGGCGATTATTTTTTCTTCGTCTGTTGTGGCGCAAGATGTAGTCGGGACTGTGTCGAAAAACAGGACTAATGTAATAAAAGCTGATACACTGTTGACCATGAAACCTGATACGCTTTCGGAAGGACTTCAGCCTTATCTCTTTTTGAAATTGAATACTGAGACCAATAAACTGGATACAGTTTCTTATTTGTATCAAAAGTATATTGGAGAGTTAGATTATTTGAATGATCCTGCTGTGCCGGAACGTTATATTCCGGTTCATCCGAAATACTATCGTCTTTTTGTGCCGTTGGCATATTATTATTCTCCGATTGCATATTACTCTAAAATTGATTGGGAGATGCCTAAACTGGATTCTGTTTCTGTGGATTATTCTAATTGGTTACCTTATGATAAAGATCGTTTCACGACTTTGGAACGCGCCAACAAGATTGTTGACCAGTCATTGATGGGGGTTTACTTGAATGCTCCTCAGTTGGTTCGCACAACAGAAGATCGTATCAGAAGCCGAAAGGTGTTCCGTGAAGATGTGAAGCCTAAGGCAAAAACAGAGGTGCTTCGTTTGTTTGATAAAGAGCCGATGGATGTTGCAGTAGGAGAGGCTGAACTGAAAATCAGTAAACCTAACTGGTGGGTAACTGGTGGTAATGGTTCTTTGCAGATTACCCAAAACTATATTTCGGATAACTGGTATAAAGGAGGAGAAAGCAATAATGCATTGCTTGCCAATTTGAAACTGTTTGCTAATTACAATGACCGTGAGAAGGTGCAGTTTGAGAATATGCTGGAAGCTAAATTAGGATTCAACTCTACTCCGTCGGATAAGTACCATAAATATTTAGTGAATACAGACCAGCTTCGTTTGTATAGTAAACTGGGTATTCAGGCTGCTCATAACTGGTATTATACTGTTTCCGCTGAATTCAAAACTCAGTTTGCTAATGGTTATAAAGCCAATAGTGAAGAACTCGTTTCTGCTTTCTTTGCTCCGGCAGATCTGGCAGTCAGCATTGGTATGGATTATAAATTGAAGAAGAAGAAATTTAACTTCTCTCTGTTCTTGGCTCCTTTGACTTATAACCTCCGTTATATAGGTAACAGTGAAGTAAATGAAACAAAATTCGGTCTGGATGAAGGCAAATGTTCTAAAAATGATTTTGGTTCACAATTTCAGCCGACTCTGACCTGGACGATCATTCCTTCCGTGACTCTTGACTCTCGTTTAAATTACCTCACCAGTTACAAATGGGTGCGTATAGAGTGGGAAAATACAGTAAACTTTGTTCTGAACCGTTATCTGTCTACTAAACTTTATGTACATGCACGTTATGATGACAGTTCGAAACCAACTGAGGGAAGTAGCTATTTTCAAGTAAAGGAATTGCTCAGTTTTGGTATCAATTATCAATGGTAAGTTAACTTTTTGTAAGCATATTAACGAAGGGCGGCCATATAGGTCGCCCTTCGTTATTTATTGTGTGCGATAACAAAAAACGTAAAAATAACACTTTAACACATAGAAAAAACAGCCTAACGCTTCGTAGTTCACAAATAATGCTTAAATTTGCCGCAATTTGTAATGTTCAGTTTGCAAAATGGCTAATACAATAAAGCATCAAGGTATTGTGGAAAACATAAATGGTTCTCATCTTTCAGTGAGAATTATCCAGACATCAGCATGCTCGGCATGCAGTGTCAAAGGGCATTGTTCCTCTGCAGACAGTAAAGAGAAGGTTATCGACATTGTTGATCCTTCGGCATCTTCTTATCAGATTGGAGAACAGGTAATGGTGACCGGCGAAACCTCTATGGGGATGATGGCTGTTGCTTTGGCTTTCGTATTTCCTTTTGTACTTTTAATACTTTCCCTTTTCTTATTTATGGCAGTGATGAACGACGAGCTCTATGCGTCACTTACATCGCTTGCTCTTCTTATTCCTTATTATTGTGTATTGTGGTTGAATAAGAACCGATTGAAACAGAAATTTTCATTTACTATAAAACCAATAAAATAACTAATTTATGAATTTGATTCTGATTGCAGTAATTTCATTGGGAGCCATTGCGCTGGTTTCAGCCGCCATTCTGTATGCCGCTTCCAAGAAATTTGCCGTGTATGAAGACCCGCGTATTGCCCAGGTGTCCGAAGTGTTGCCCCAAGCCAATTGCGGTGGATGTGGCTATCCGGGATGTAGTGGATTTGCTGACGCTTGTGTGAAAGCTGGTTCGCTCGAAGGTAAATTCTGTCCTGTAGGTGGACAGGATGTTATGGCGCAAGTGGCCTCTATCCTCGGACTCGATGCCGGTGAAGCCGAACCAATGGTTGCGGTGGTGAGATGTAACGGAACCTGTGCTAATCGTCCTCGTACCAATCTGTACGACGGTGCAAAGAGCTGTGCGATAGCTGCTTCTCTTTATGGTGGAGAAACAGGTTGTAGTTTTGGATGTCTGGGATGTGGCGACTGTGTAGCTGTTTGCCAGTTCGATGCTATCCACATGAATCCGGAGACCGGGCTTCCGGAAGTAGATGAGGCAAAATGTACCGCTTGTGGTGCTTGTGTAAAAGCTTGTCCGAAAGCAATTATTGAAATCCGTCCGCAAGGTAAAAAGTCGCGTCGTGTGTATGTGTCTTGTGTTAATAAAGACAAGGGTGCAGTGGCACGCAAGGCTTGTACTGTTAGTTGTATCGGTTGTGGTAAATGTGTGAAGACTTGTCCGTTCGAAGCTATCACGCTCGAGAACAATCTGGCTTACATTGATCCCAATAAGTGTAAATCATGTCGTAAGTGTGTGGAAGTTTGTCCGCAAGGAACAATTATTGAGTTAAATTTCCCGCCGCGTAAACCAAAGGCTGAAGGGACTCTTGCAACAGAGGCTCCCAAAGCGGAGACTCCTAAAGCAGCTCCCGCAGCCGAAGCGTAAATAATAGAATAATAACAGATAAAATACAGAATTGTATGTTGAAGACATTTTCAATTGGTGGTGTTCATCCACAGGAAAATAAACTCTCAGCACATCAGCCCATCATTACGGCAGAGGTTCCGTCAAAAGCGGTAATTCTGCTGAGCCAGCACATTGGTGCTCCGGCAAAGCCTGTTGTGGCTAAAGGTGACGTGGTGAAAGTGGGCACAAAGATTGCCGAGCCTGCTGGTTTTGTTTCGGCAGCTATTCATTCTTCTGTCAGCGGAAAGGTAACCAAAATTGACTCGATCGTTGATGCAAGCGGTTATGCCAAACCTGCCATTTTCATTGATGTAGAAGGAGACGAATGGGAAGAAAGTATCGATCGTAGTGAAACACTGGTGAGAGAGTGCGAACTGAGCTCTGAAGAGATTGTAAAAAAGATAGCCGATGCAGGTATTGTTGGTTTGGGTGGTGCCTGTTTTCCTACACAGGTAAAATTGTGTCCTCCTCCTTCATTCAAGGCAGAATGTGTTATTATTAACGCAGTAGAGTGTGAACCTTATCTGACGGCCGACCATCAACTAATGCTGGAACATGCTGAAGAAATCATGGTAGGTGTTTCTATCCTGATGAAGGCTGTGAAGGTGAATAAGGCATTTATTGGTATCGAGAATAATAAACCTGACGCTATTGAACTGATGACCAAAATAGCTTCTGGTTATGCCGGCATTGAAGTCGTAGCTTTGAAAGTGCAATATCCGCAGGGAGGTGAAAAGCAATTGATTGATGCCGTTATCAAACGCCAGGTTGGGAGTGGAGCGCTTCCTATCTCTACCGGTGCTGTAGTGCAGAATGTGGGTACTGCTTTTGCTGTTTATCAGGCTGTGCAGAAAAATAAACCTTTGTTTGAGCGTGTTATTACCGTTACCGGTAAGTCGCTTGCCAAACCTTCTAACTTTATGGCACGTGTAGGTACACCGATGCGTCAGTTGATTGATGCTTGTGGTGGTTTACCCGAAGATACAGGTAAGGTAATCGGTGGTGGTCCGATGATGGGGAAAGCATTGGTTAATATTGACGTTCCTACTGCTAAAGGTAGTTCCGGTATTCTCATTATGAATCAGAAAGAAGCGAAGCGTGGCGAGATACAAAATTGTATTCGTTGTGCGAAGTGTGTAGGTGCTTGCCCGATGGGACTGGAACCTTATCTGCTTTCTGCATTGGCCGAAAACGGAGAATTTGAAAGAATGGAAACTGAGAGAATCATGGACTGTATTGAATGTGGCTCCTGCCAGTTCACTTGTCCGGCTTACCGTCCGTTGCTCGACTATTGTCGTTTAGGCAAAGGTAAGGTAGGGGCTATGATTCGTGCACGTCAAGCTAAAAAATAATGAAGTATGGAAAATAAATTTATAGTATCACTATCACCTCACGTTCATGGCGGAGACAGCATACAGAAGAATATGTATGGTGTACTAATTGCATTATTCCCTGCCTTTATCGTGTCGCTACTCTTTTTCGGGTTGGGTGCCCTTATTGTTACAGCTACTTCTGTGGTAGCCTGTGTCTTTTTTGAATGGGCTATCGGTAAGTACCTGCTGAAGAAAGAAACTACTACTATTTGTGACGGTTCGGCTATCATCACCGGTGTGTTGCTTGCCTTCAATCTTCCGTCTAACCTTCCTGTCTGGATTATCATTTTGGGTGCACTGTTTGCTATTGGTGTAGGCAAGATGTCATTCGGAGGTTTAGGTAATAACCCTTTTAATCCGGCATTGGCAGGACGTGTATTCCTATTGCTCTCATTCCCGGTGCAGATGACTACATGGCCGGTTGTAGGCCAGCTTACAGCTTATGCTGATGCTACTACGGGAGCTACTCCACTGGCTATTATGAAGGGGATTATCAATGGTGCTCCCGGTGTTTCACTGGATCAGCTTCCTGATGCTCTGACTCTTCTTATTGGTCAGAATGGCGGATGTTTGGGCGAAGTAAGTGCTGCTGCATTGCTACTCGGACTTATTTATATGTTGTGGAAGAAGATTATTACCTGGCACATTCCGGTATCTATTCTGGTTACTGTATTTGTGTTCTCCGGCATTATGCATTTGGTGAATCCGGCATTGTATGTATCTCCGGTTCTTCAATTACTTACCGGTGGTTTGATGTTGGGAGCTATCTTTATGGCAACGGATTATGTTACTTCTCCGATGAGTAAGAAAGGTATGTTGATTTATGGTGTATGTATCGGTCTGCTGACTGTCATTATCCGTTTGTTTGGTGCTTATCCTGAGGGTATGTCGTTCGCTATTTTGATTATGAATGCATTTACTCCGCTGATAAATACATATTGCAAACCTAAACGCTTTGGGGAGGTAGCGAAGAAAAAATGAAAAAATTAGAATCATCATTAAAGAATATGTTGCTGGTACTTACCGGGGTTACTGCTATTTCGGTGGCGTTACTGGCTTATGTAAATGAACTTACCAAAGGACCGATAGCCGAAGCCAATGCTAAGATATTGAGCGATGCTATTAGTGTTGTTGTACCTGCATTTGATAATGACCCTACTACAGAAGCTACCAAGCAAACTATAGATGGGGTTGAATATACTATTTATCCTGCTAAAAAAGACGGTCAGTGGGTAGGTGCTGCTGTAGAATCTACTACTATGGGCTTTGGTGGCGAACTGAAAGTTCTGGTAGGTTTTGATGCCGATGGTAAAATCTATGATTACTCTTTGCTGTCTCATGCAGAAACTCCGGGATTGGGCTCTAAAGCTGCTGACTGGTTTAAGGAAGGTGGCAAAGGAAGCATTAAAGGTATGAATCCGGGTGAAGCTCCGTTGAAAGTGAGTAAAGACGGTGGTCAGATAGATGCTATTACCGCTTCGACTATTACTTCACGTGCATTTCTTAATGCAGTGAATGCTGCCTATGCCGCTTACAAGGGCAATGATGACACCAACGGAACTACTGGTGCTACACAAAAAGTTGTTGAACCTGCTGAATCCATCAGTGCTAATTAAGAAAGGAGTATTAAGAAATGAATAACTTTAAAGTATTGATGAACGGGATTATCAAAGAGAATCCTACATTTGTGCTCCTGCTGGGTATGTGTCCTACGTTGGGAACTACCTCTTCTGCCATTAATGGTATGGGTATGGGACTGGCCACGATGTTTGTACTTATTTGTTCCAATGTCGTTATCTCGCTGATCAAAAATCTGATTCCCGATATGGTGCGTATTCCGTCCTTTATCGTAGTTATTGCATCCTTTGTGACTCTGTTGCAGATGGTGATGCAGGCTTATGTTCCGGGATTGTATGCCACACTGGGGCTTTTCATTCCGTTGATTGTTGTGAACTGTATTGTGTTAGGACGTGCCGAAGCTTTTGCAGCTAAGAATAACCCGGTATCCTCTTTGTTCGATGGTATTGGTATGGGCCTTGGTTTTACGTTTGCTTTGACTCTGCTGGGTGCTATGCGTGAATTCTTGGGTACTGGTAAAGTATTTGACTTTGCTATCTTCCCGGAAGAGTACGGTATGTTGGTATTTGTATTGGCTCCGGGTGCTTTCATTGCATTGGGATACCTTATTGCATTGATTAACAGTTTGAAGAAAAACTAAGAAAATTAAATTTAGTAGTTGGTGGCTGGTAGTTAGAATCCATCCGGCATAGTAACTGACATACTGCATAGATTCTATCTACTAACTACTGAATTCTAATTTATAATTTTTAATTAATAGGTTTATGGAATATATATTGATATTTATATCGGCAATCTTTGTAAACAACATCGTATTGTCACAGTTTCTGGGAATTTGCCCCTTCTTGGGGGTTTCCAAGAAAGTAGAAACTGCGTTAGGTATGAGTGCCGCAGTAGCATTTGTGCTTACCATTGCTACTATCGTAACCTTTCTGATTCAGAAGTTTGTACTCGATGCTTTCGGACTCGGTTATTTGCAGACTATTACTTTCATCCTGGTAATCGCCGCTTTGGTACAGATGGTAGAAATTATTTTAAAGAAAGTATCTCCTGCATTGTATCAGGCGCTGGGAGTATTTCTTCCCTTGATTACGACCAACTGTTGTATCCTGGGTGTTGCTATTTTGGTTATCCAGAAAGACTTTGATCTGTTGACGGGTGTTGTATATGCATTTTCTACAGCTCTTGGTTTCGGACTTGCTCTTGTGCTGTTTGCCGGTTTACGCGAACAGATGAGTCTTGTGAAGATTCCTGAAGGGATGAAAGGGACACCGATTGCTTTGATTACAGCAGGTTTGCTGGCTATGGCATTTATGGGATTCTCCGGAGTAGTGTAGTAGTTATAGCTACTCATTATAAGTTACGGGCTACAGTTACGAATAATTAAATGTCTGTGTTTTATACACAGCTATTTATAGTTCGTGGCTTGTAGCTCGTAACTTTTTTATTTTGTGGTGATTTTTTTTGTACCAATCCTGCTTTTCTAAATTAATTTTTCTAAATTTGCAAACAGAACAAAAGGACAAAACCGAAAGAACTAACCAAGTATAAATATATGAAAGAAAGAATTTTAGTAACCGGTGGAACTGGTTATATCGGTTCTCACACTGTAGTAGAACTTCAAAACAGTGGATACGAAGTAATCATCATTGATAACCTCTCAAACTCAAATGCTGACGTAGTTGATAATATCGAGAAAGTATCTGGTATACGTCCCGTTTTTGAAAAACTTGACTGCTTGGATTTTAATGGCCTTGATGCCGTGTTTACCAAATATCCGGGTATTAAAGCAATCATTCATTTTGCAGCCAGCAAGGCAGTAGGCGAATCTGTTCAGAAGCCATTGCTTTACTACCGCAATAATCTTGTTTCTTTGATCAATCTGCTTGAATTGATGCCTAAGCATAATGTAGGTGGTATTGTATTTTCATCTTCTTGTACTGTTTATGGTCAGCCAGATGAACTTCCTGTAACAGAACAGGCTCCTATCAAGAAAGCTGAATCTCCTTATGGTAACACCAAGCAGATAAACGAAGAAATCGTTCGTGATACAGTAGCTTCCGGTGCACCGATCAATGCTATCCTGTTGCGTTATTTCAATCCGATAGGTGCGCATCCTACTGCATTGTTGGGTGAACTTCCTAACGGAGTTCCTCAAAACCTGATTCCTTATCTGACTCAAACTGCTATCGGTATTCGTAAGGAACTGAGCGTATTTGGTGACGATTATGATACTCCTGACGGTTCTTGTATCCGCGACTTTATCAATGTTGTAGACCTTGCCAAGGCGCACGTAATTGCTATTAAGCGTATTCTTGAGCAAAAACAAAAAGAGAAAGTAGAAGTATTCAATATTGGTACAGGTCGTGGCTTGTCTGTATTGGAGTTAATAAATGCTTTTGAAAAAGCTACCGGTGTGAAGTTGAACTATAAGATTGTAGGACGCCGTGCCGGTGATATCGAAAAAGTATGGGCTAACCCGGATTATGCAAATAAAGAACTGGGTTGGAAAGCTGTAGAAAGTATTGAAGATACTTTACGTTCTGCATGGAACTGGCAGCTGAAACTCCGTGAGAGAGGCATACAATAAAAAGAGTTTATGTTACATTAACATACAAGAAATAAACAAATACATGAGTTATTTGTTTATATAGTGCAAATCGGCCTGAAGCCATTTATGTATATGTGAATATCCATACTCGGTACATATGCCTCCCCGGCATAGACAGGTAAGATTGCATAGTAGTTTTGTCGTGTTTTATTTTGTGTTTGTGTTGTGACGGTACTACGACGTGAGTCGTGGTACCGTTTTATGTTATATCCTATCTTATTTAGTTTTGATATTTCTTTTTTTCTTACCTTTGTAAGCATTACTTTTATGAATACGATATGTATCTGACACTTTTTCTCAATTTTGTAAAAATAGGGATGTTTACCATAGGAGGAGGATATGCAATGATTCCTCTTATCGAACGCGAGATAGTGAAGCGGCAATGGATGACTAAGGAAGATTTTATGCAGATGTTTGCTATTACACAATCTTTGCCGGGAGTCTTTGCTGTTAATATATCAATCTTTGTTGGTTATAGATTGAGAGGCTTCTGGGGAAGTTTAGTTTGTGCTTTGGGTACTATTTTGCCTTCATTTGTTATTATCCTGATTATTGCTTTGTTTTTTGATAAGTTTCAGGATAATCCATATGTTATCAGAATATTCAATGGTATTCGTCCGGCTGTTGTGGCATTGATACTGGTACCTTGTCTTTCGGCTATAAAGGCTATTCGCATGGGATATATGGAGTTGATTGCTCCGGCAATAGGTACGGTATTGATATGGAAAGCCGGTGTATCGCCGGTATATATTGTGTTGGCTGGCATCGTTGGGGGATTGGTATATACACTGTGGCTAAAAGATAAATTGAAAGGAAGAAGCGTATGATTTACTGGCAACTGATATGTGTTTATCTGAAAATTGGAGTATTTGGGTTTGGTGGTGGATATGCAATGCTCTCTCTTATTCAGTTTGAGATAGTAGAGCGTTATCATTGGTTGACGCTTCAACAGTTTACAGATGTAGTAGCAATCTCGCAAATGACTCCTGGTCCAATCGGCATAAACAGTGCAACTTACATAGGTTATACGGTAACAGGTAATATATGGGGTGCCGTTATTGCTACTGTAGCGGTCTGTCTGCCCTCTTTTCTGATGGTATTGTTTATCTCTTATTTCTTTGTGAAATTCAAAAACAACAAATATGTCAATGCCGCCATGTCGGGGTTGCTTCCTATGTCTGTAGCTTTGATTGGGGCGGCTGCTTTGTTATTGATGAATAAGGATAACTTCATTGATTACAAAAGTATCCTGATCTTTGTTGCAGCCTTTTTGCTGACCTGGAAATATAAGGTTCATCCGATTCTGATGATTCTATTGGCGGGAGTAATGGGATTTATTCTGTATTGAAGGATTCAGATTAAAAAAAATAAGGAACGCAGACTGTACACCTGCGTTCCTTATTTTTTTTATTCAAAGTTTATAGTTTTCCTTTAAATACAAAACTTCGTTCGCCAAAGTTAATATCCGGTATTGCGATATCCGGAGCAAACAATCCAAAGACTGATGATCCCGAACCACTCATAGCGGCATATATCGCTCCATTTTTATACAATTCTTCTTTTATTTCTCCAATAACAGGATATTGCGGGAATACACTTGCTTCAAAATCATTCACCATTTGTTTTTTCCATTCACTGACGGGATGAGTTATAATTTCTTTTAATGAATATTCCGGTTCATGAGGCCTGACCAGTGAGAAGGCTTCCCGGGTGGAAACGAAGATATCCGGTTTGACCAACAGAATCTGATAACCCTTTAAAGAGAGTGAAAGAGGGGAGAAGATATTTCCTATTCCTTCTGCATAAGTTGGGGTATTTTTTATAAAAAAAGCACAGTCGGCTCCTAATGTAGCTGCATATTCCTCTAATTTTTCATCTGTTAGCTTCAATTCAAATCGTTCATTCAAGAGTTTTAACATGAAAGCTGCATCTGAGGATCCTCCCCCCAAGCCGGCACCCGATGGAATATGTTTGTATAAATGAATATCTACCGGAGGGAGATCGAATTCTTTATCCAATAATAAATAGGCTTTTACCACAAGGTTGTTTTCTGCATTTCCTGCTATTTCCATACCAGCCTGATGCAAAGCAAACTTCTTATCTGTACTATTATTTAGCACATGGATTTCCAATGCATCTTCTATAGGTACAGGGTAGAAGACGGTTTCCAGATTATGATATCCGTCCGGACGCTTTGCTGTAATATTTAGTCCCAGGTTTATTTTGGCATTTGGAAATGTGATCATCTTTTTATTTACGATTTATTCCCTGCAGTTATGACTCTCATTGGAGGGTAATAACATAGGTACGTTTACGATGTTTATGAATGACGATGCAAAGTTAGCAAATTCTTCATTATTATATTCTATGTTTTAATCTGTTGAGGAATTAATTTCTTACAAGTAAAGGATAAGATACTCTTGTGTTGTACACTATGTATTCTTTTAATTGAAAGAGTACGTATTTAATGTTGACTTAAAATGCATATTAACAGTGTGTTAAGTACGTACTTTTACACCTCAAAAGTACGTACTTCTTTATTGCTTGATTTTCACTCTGATAAGATATTATAAAGGGTGTGTAAACCAGAAAGAAGAACCTGTATCTTCTGTTGATTCTACTCCTATTTCTCCTCCCATTTGTGAACGATTACTTTATTATTTTTATAGACAATTTGCATCTGGAGGTAACCCATGGGCATATGGCGGTATAAGTTGTTGAGATCTTGCCGCTCCTCTCTTGCTTTTTGCTCGGATTTACGCAGTTCAATACAGATGCTGATAATGTTTGCCAAAGAGGTAAACCATTGGTAATCTGCATTGCTCCAGTTACGATATCGTTTAACGATATCTATGCCCATATATCCCCATACTCCTTTTTTGGATAACAGTGGGACCACCATAAGTGATTTTATATTTTGTGGTTCTAAAATATCCCTGTCATATTCAGCTTCCGGAGGCATATCATCGAGTGTGTTCAGAATGATTGCCTTTTTGCTTAATATTTGTTGGCTCCACCACGAAGTCTGGTTAATGGGGAGGTCTTGAAGAAATTCTTGTTCCTTTGAAACATTTTCCGCTGTCACTTCATAAATGCAACTTTGTATGTTTTTCTCCGGAAGTATTTCGAAAATATAAGTCCGGTCTCCATTAAATTGCATTAGTATATCTTTCAGTATTTTCTGCACTGTTTCGGAGATATCATCTGTTTGCAAAAATGAAAATAGAGAATGGGATATACTGATTTGACGATAGAGTAATTTATTAAGCTCATCTCTTGTGGATAGTTTCTTTTCATTGACTTCAATATCATCAAGGCATCTTATGTAACCAAAAGATTTTAGATTATCTTGCTCAATATTCTTGTTGAATTCCATTTTAGATAATACCCAGGTTATTCCATATTTAGTATAAAGAGGGAAGATCAGTTCATAGGTACGCTGATTTTTAAGAGTCATAGATGCCTCTTTCAATTTGTCCCGGTAGTCTTCGTGAACAAGATTATGAAGATCTTTGAATTCAATAGTATCACTTTCGAGATCCAAAAGGTCTACTATAAATTCTGATAAAGTGTATCTTTGGTTTTTAAAGTTTGCTTCCCACCATCCAATTTGTGCCATGGAGGTTAATCTGAGAAGTTTATCGGAATTCAGATTTGACATATCTTCCTGTTGTCTGTAGATTTAAACACAAATATAGATAATACTTTCGGATCTTATTAAGATTCATATGTGATAAAACACTATAAATCGTAAAGTTATCTTCATCAGAAGATGCTGTTTGTGACTTTTCTTAGAAGAATGCTACGAATATCTTCGCGGATAGCGAAAAAGGATAGCCAATAATGCAAATGTCCCCATAGTAAACGGGTAATACAAATTGCCTACAATGCTGATTGGAGAAATTTTAGCCAGCCCTGCCGCCATGAGTAATTGTGCTCCGTAAGGGATGATGCCTTGTATGAAACATGAAAATGTATCGAGGATACTGGCTGTTTTTCTACGATCTAAGTTGAACTTGCCGGCGATATCTTTGGCAATAGGTCCGGTAGTGATGATAGCAATTGTATTGTTGGCTGTACAGAGGTTGGCTATACTGACCAGGGCGGCGATACTAAGTTCTGCTCCACGCTTGCCATTGACATGGCGGGTTAACTTTCCAATGATAAAATCAATTCCTCCGTTATAACGGATTGTTTCGAGCATACCGCCTGCAAGCAGGGTGATGATGATGAGCTCGCCCATTCCGGTTATACCGTTTCCCATTGCTCCAAACCAGTCGAATATACCGAAGCTTCCTGTAGCAAGTCCTATGATGGCTGTGGAGATGATGCCTAACAAGAGAACGATCATCACGTTGATACCTGCTATGGCTGTACCCAATACGACAAGATAAGGGATGACTTTGAGCCATTCGATATCTTGTACCTGGGGAGGAGCGGTGATTGATAACCCTTGAACAATATAGATAATCAGCACAATAAGTGCAGCAGGTACAACGATCATTGAGTTCACGCGAAATTTGTCACGCATTACACAGCCTTGTGTTTTGGTAGAAGCAATGGTGGTGTCGGAAATAAAAGACAGGTTATCGCCAAAAAAGGAACCACCTACAACGATAGCTACCATAAACGGAATATCTATGCCGGTTTTCAGTGCCAGGCCAGTGGCAACAGGGGTAAGAGCTACAATCGTTCCCACACTGGTTCCGATAGAAAGGGAGATGAAACAGGAAGCTATAAAGATGCCTGCCAATAACAAATTGTCGGGAAGAATGTGTAAAGTGAGGTTTACTGTTGCATCAATGGCTCCCATCTCTTTCGCGCTTTGTGCGAAAGCCCCGGCCAGGATAAAGATCCAGATCATCAGTATAATATTCTTATTGGAGGCTCCTACAGAGAACTGATAGACCCGTTGATCCAGCTTTAAACCACGTGTGATGGCGATAGCGTAACAGGAAGATACCAGAAAAGCTACTGTAATAGGGACTTTATAGAAATCATTGACTATAATGGAGGTTACCAGATAGAGGCACAGGAAAACAAATAGCGGGCTGAGTGCCCACCAGCCGGAGATATGCTTACTATTCTTTTCTTCGTTCATTTATATAGGGTTGTACTTGTTTTGGGAACGCAAAGATAATAATTAGTAGTTAAGAATGGGAGTAATAGGGGTTAGAATATAGTAGTTGGAATATAGTAGCCGGTAGTCAGAATCTATACAGCGTGTTTATGATTTACATACTAATATAGATTTAACTACCGGCTCTTTTATTCTAACTCCTAACTTCTATCTTCTAACTACTATCTTCTAACTTCTGATTTAAAGCGTTACTCCTGTCTTGAATATAGCGATTTCGCGATATCCTTTCTTCTCGTTGTTTACAAATTCACCACTTGCAACTTTGATAATATAGTCAATGAAACGTTCGCAAGTCTTTTCCATTGGTTCATTTTCAACGATAACGCCTGCATTAAAATCAATCCATCCCGGCTTGTTTTTAGCTAAAGTTGAGTTGGTAGAGATTTTCATAGTAGGTACGTAGGTACCAAATGGAGTGCCGCGACCGGTAGTAAATAACACCATATGGCAACCACAGGAAGCAAGGGCAGTGGCTGCCACCAGATCATTGCCTGGTGCAGAAAGCAAGTTGAGACCTTTCACCTGTAAGCGTTCTCCGTATGGTAATACACCTTCTACATAACTCTTACCACATTTCTGTGTACATCCCAGTGCTTTATCTTCCAGTGTAGAAATACCTCCGGCTTTATTTCCCGGTGAGGGGTTTTCTCCTACAGGTTCACCATGTGAGAGGAAGTATTCTTTAAAATCATTAATTAGTTTAACGGTTTCCTGAAATAACTCTTTGTTGTGACAACGGTTCATCAGAATTGTTTCGGCACCGAACATTTCAGGGACTTCAGTTAATACACTTGTACCACCTTGTGCTATAAGGAAGTCTGAGAACATGCCTAACAATGGATTGGCTGTAATGCCGGAGAAACCATCAGAACCACCACATTTTAAGCCTACACGCAGTTCTGACAAAGGAACTTCGGTACGCTCGTCTTTAGAAGCCTTAGCGTAAAGTTCGCGCAGGATTGCCATACCTTCTTCGTATTCGTCACCCACTTTCTGAGTAACCATAAACTTCACACGATCCTGGTCATAGTCACCTAAAAATTCGCGGAATACATCCGGTTGATTGTTTTCACATCCCAATCCCACAATAAGCACTGCACCTGCATTGGGATGAAGTACCATATCGCGAAGGATTTTCTTTGTATTTTCGTGGTCATCACCCAATTGCGAACAACCGTAGTTGTGTGGAAAAGCTACGATGGCATCCACGCCTTCACCTTCCGTTTCACGGCGTAAACCTTCGGCCAACTGATTGATAATACCATTGACGCAGCCTACAGTAGGAATAATCCATATCTCATTACGTACACCTACATCGCCATTTTTACGACGATATCCTTTGAAGGTCAGATCTTTCTTTGGAATATCGAGTGATACCTCTACCGGATTATAAGTATATTCCAGAAGTCCGGCCAGGTTGGTCTTTATATTATTTTCATTCATCCAATCACCCTGCTTCTTTACCATTTTGGCATGCCCGATAGGATAACCGTATTTGATGACGTCCTCTCCTTCAGCAAAGTTTTTCAAGGCAAATTTATGCCCGGCCGGAACATCTTCGTTCAGGATTATCTCAATGCCATCCACTGAAAGTTTCTCTCCTGCGGGTAGGTTAACGATAGCTACGGCTACGTTGTCAGCTGGGTTGATTTTTAGATACTTTGTTTCCATGATGCTTATTTATATTTACTGTTTTTACGATTGAAGAACCTTCTTTATTTATTGCTGTAATAGTCAATTGTTTCTACTGTCAACAGATCAATAGGCATATAGTTAATGCAATTTACCTCTTTTTTGAAAATAAGATGATCGCATAATGCCTTGATACCGTTGTATCCTTGTAGTTCCGGTTGCTGTGCTATAAGGAAATACACGCTTCCTTGTTTCAGGCAGGCTACATTTCGCTCCAGAAGGTCATAACCGATCAGGTTGAAGTTATTCTTTTCCCGGGTTTGCAGATATTCTCCTACAATGTACACTTTCGAATTAAATGTGATTCCGTTGCGCACAGTAGGATGCTCCCGGAAGAAGTTGTCCAACATAAGAGCATCTTCATCATTACGTTCGGCATGAAGGTCCAGTTCTAATATATTACATGCAGGGTGATGTTCCTTCATATATTGTCTGAATCCTTTTTCTCTGTTCTCCTGCTGATTGGACCCTACGATACCTTCATGTATTTTGCGGAAGATGACGATCTCTTTTTCAGCTCCAGCCAGTAACATCAGCATGCGTGCAGCAAAGTATCCGCTTTGGCGTGAGTTTTGTCCGAAGAAAGCCAGTGGGGGTATATCCTTAATATTTGAATCTATATATATATAAGGTATATCCAGTTCTGTTAATTGCCCGGTGAAAATCCGGGTATATTCGCGTACGGTAGGTGCCACCATCACTCCATCCGGATGCTGTGCTATAATAGCATCACTTGCGTTAACGAATGACTGGTAATCATAAGGATCATAATAGGTGGTTTTTACTGTAGTATTGAAATCGGAATAGGTACTAAGTGCCTTACTGATACCTTTTTCTACATCTGTCCAGTATTCCCCTTCTAAATGTTGAGGGAGGAGACATGCAAAAGAATACTTTTTATTGGAAGCTAATGCACTTGCATACATATTGGGCTGATAGTCCAACTGTTTTAGGATCTCTTCAACGCGTTTCCGGCTTGATTCGGAAACTCCGCTACGTCCATGAATGACGCGGTCTACTGTTCCTACTGATACATCGGCCAGACGGGCGATATCTTTGATTCTGATTCTATCAGGCAACTTATTCATATTTACGATTTGACTGTTTGCGATTTACGATTGAAAAGACATCAGACTTATGGTTGAATGAACGAAGTTTTATCAATCGTAAATCGTAAATGATCAAATCGTAAATCAATATTGTGCTCGTACACAATAATAATATTAATATTTTCGACACAAATATATAACAATTTTTGTAATTACGAAAATTGTTGTATCTTTGTGCCCGCACACGAAAGCTATGTGGCGTACGTTTGTTGTTTGTATATATTGCATAGTATCAGTGTGTTAAGCTGCAAAATGGGCTTATGATGATAAATTGAAACTTAATAATATTAATTACTTATTTCATTAAAACATAGAATTATGGGAAAGAAAGTCGTTACGTTAGGCGAAATCATGCTTAGATTATCAACTCCAGGTAACACTCGTTTTGTTCAATCTGACTCTTTTGATGTAGTATACGGTGGTGGAGAAGCCAACGTTGCAGTGAGCTGTGCAAACTATGGCCACGATGCATACTTCGTATCAAAATTGCCTAAACACGAAATCGGTCAGTCTGCTGTAAATGCATTGCGTAAATATGGTGTAAAGACAGACTTTATTGCCCGTGGTGGTGATCGCGTAGGTATCTATTATCTTGAAACAGGGGCTTCTATGCGTCCAAGTAAAGTAATCTATGACCGTGCTCATTCTTCTATCGCTGAAGCTGATGCTGCTGATTTTGATTTTGATGCTATTATGGAAGGTGCTGACTGGTTCCACTGGTCTGGTATCACTCCGGCTATCTCTGATAAAGCTGCTGAACTGACTCGTTTGGCTTGTGAGGCTGCAAAACGTCATGGCGTAACAGTTTCTGTAGACTTGAATTTCCGTAAGAAACTATGGACTAAAGAAAAAGCACAGTCTATCATGAAGCCGTTAATGAAATATGTAGATGTATGTATTGGTAATGAAGAAGATGCAGAACTCTGTCTGGGTTTCAAGCCGGATGCTGATGTTGAAGCAGGACATACGGATGCTGAAGGTTACAAAGGTATCTTCCAGCAGATGATGAAAGAGTTTGGATTCAAATATGTAATTTCTACATTGCGTGAGTCTTTCTCTGCTACACATAACGGTTGGAAAGCTATGATTTACAATGGTCAGGAGTTCTATACTTCAAAGCGTTATGATATTGATCCTATCATCGACCGTGTAGGTGGTGGTGACTCATTCTCCGGAGGTATCATCCATGGTTTGATGACGAAACCGAACCAGGGTGAGGCTCTTGAATTTGCTGTTGCTGCTTCTGCATTGAAACACACTATCAATGGTGACTTCAACCTTGTATCAGTAGAAGAGGTAGAAGCGCTGGCAGGAGGTGATGCAAGCGGACGCGTGCAAAGATAAAGAGATTGACTATTGGACAATTTACTATTTACTATTTAATGTCAGGGCTAATGACCGCAGAGGAAATGAAAATGAGGCTGAAAAATTTGGCCGTACGTGTTATTAAATTAGTAGATAAATTACCTAATACTCCTGCTGGCCGAGCAATTGGCAATCAGATTATTCGTTCGGGAACATCGCCTGCTGCAAATTATAGAGCTGCATGTTTGGGTAAGTCAGATAAAGACTTTTTGAATAAACTGAAAATAGTGGAGGAAGAGTTAGATGAAACATTATATTGGTTGGAGCTGATTATGGAAATTCAAATGATAAAGTCAGATTTATTGTCTGCTTTATATGAAGAGAATAAAGAACTACTTAAAATTATAGTTAGTTCTATAACAACAATGAAAGCCAAACTCAATAAATAGTAAATTGTCTGATGTGCAAAACATTTAAATAGTAAATAGTAAATCGTCAAATTGTAAATAAGAAGATGGCAAAATTTGATAAAATAGCGGTTCTGAACAAGATTGGTTCAACCGGCATGGTTCCTGTATTCTACCATAAAGATGCAGAAATTGCAAAAAAAGTAGTAAAAGCTTGTTATGAAGGTGGTGTTCGTGCTTTCGAATTCACGAATCGTGGTGACTTTGCTCATGAAGTATTTGCTGAAATAGTGAAATTTGCAGCAAAGGAATGTCCGGAAATGGCTATGGGTATTGGCTCTATTGTTGATCCGGCTACAGCTGCACTGTATATTCAGTTAGGTGCTAACTTCGTAGTAGGTCCGTTGTTCAACCCTGAAATCGCTAAGATCTGTAACCGTCGTCTGGTAGCTTATACTCCGGGATGTGGTTCGGTATCAGAAGTAGGTTTCGCACAGGAGGTAGGTTGTGATCTTTGCAAAGTATTCCCGGGTGATGTATATGGTCCTAATTTTGTAAAAGGTCTGATGGCTCCGATGTCATGGTCTAAATTAATGGTGACCGGCGGAGTTGAGCCGACTAAAGAAAATCTGACTGCCTGGATTAAGGCTGGCGTATTCTGCGTAGGTATGGGTTCTAAACTCTTCCCGAAAGATAAAGTAGCTGCCGAAGATTGGGCTTATGTTACAGCTAAATGTGCTGAAGCATTGGGTTACATTGCTGAGGCTCGTAAATAAAGAAAAAATTTACGATTAGACAATTTACAGTTTATAATTGGGGTTACTTCAATCATAGAATCGTAAATCGTTCAATCGTAAATCTAAAATATGCCTCTAAGGGTTAGTTAGTTTAGTTAGTTGAGGCATATTTTTTTCATTTTGTTTAAAGGTGTTTAAAGGGGACAGCCATCGGAATGACATTGTTAGTGAATCATTCCGGTGGCTTGTTTTTATTATGTTTATTTCTTCACCAGTTTCTTCAGCAAGCGGGTTGCTGTGAATGATTGGCGATGGAAGATAAATACCGGTATGGCTGCACCTACTACCAGGGCAAAAAGCACGAAGATAGTGGTAGCTCCGTTGTGGCAAAACTCCACCAGGTATTTTAATGAAGCGGTGTCATCTTTTGTTTGCATGAATTGAGTTAATGCAAGAATACTCTTATAAGCAAACATTCCCGGAATCATAGGGAGTAAAGATGGGAACGAAAAAACTTCTGCCGGGCAATGAATGGCTTTTGCAAACGGGATAGCCAGCAGACCGATAGAGAAGGCGGCGAAGAACGAAGCCGTTGCAATCTCCAAAGGCATAGCAGTGTGCATAAGGAAATAACGCAATCCGTGACCTATGGCGGCCAGTAAAGCGGATATTAATATGGCTTTACGGGGTGGATTGGATATAATGGCAAACCCGATAGCAGCAATAGCGGCAAAGGCCCCATCTTGTATGATCTCTGTGATAAACTGTGCTGTCATAAGGCGCTGATTCCGGTTAATAAAAGAGTCATTGACAGACCTATCGCTATACAAATGATAAGCAGACAAGCGTTGATAAATCTTGAAGTCCCTGCCAATACATGCCCGTCGATAATGTCCATGATGGAGTTAATCAATGGCACCCCCGGAATAAGGTAGAGAACACTTGTACCCAGTGCCATATCGGGAGTATTGCCCCAATGCATCAGATAGCCTGTACTGCCAATCATTGAAGCCACGAAAGCGGAGATTATAAATACCGCCAGATGGTTCCAGTGATGTTCCATCAGTAGGGTACGGACAAAGAAACCTACCAGAGTGGCTGCAAATACAATTCCCATCGAAGTAAAGTCTCCCTGAAACAAGCGGCAAAAGGATGCATTGGCAAATGCAACAAGGATTAGTACCAGCCATTTGCTCTCGCGTGGCTTGCTGACAATGTCCAGATAACGGCGTTGCAATTCCGGCAATGAGAGTCGTTCATCATAAGCTTGCCAGCTAAGGGTACTAAGCTTTGAATTGATGGCAAAGTTCAATCCCATAGGCTTTATTTTGTTCACAGTACTGTATGAATGTGAATTGTCGGCGTCACGCAATGTCATAATGATCGTTTTCTGAAAGATCGTCATATCGCAGAGGAACCCGAATGATTCGGCTATACGCGCGGTGTTGCGTACAATACGTGAAGTTTGTACTCCTACAGCCATAAGGCTGGTAGAGTACTCCGACAGGAATTTAGAAAGCTCTTTTAATTCTTGATGGATATCCATGGGGGTGTTTTAACGTGCTAATTGATTCTTTACAATCCGGGTTATGATAAGTGTAATAATGTACAATACCGCGAAACCTACAATTCCGAAGATGAATGGTTTTTGTTCTTCAAATGTTCTGCGTACAGGTGTTGTAGCTACTGTGCCGGTGGTATAGGTGGTAACAGTTTGTATTGCCTCTTGAGATGTTGCGGTTGCCTGGCAACTGTCTGTGTTGGAAGTTTCTTCCACTTGTTCTCCTGATAACATAAATCTTTTCTCCTTATTAAATCTTTAAATCTAAAATAACACAATTGTTTCTCTGCAAAGAGAGTTAGGTCCCTGATGTCTATAACACAGTTCTTAGATTTTAGTTTAATTCCGGCTAAATATCGATTGTTTCAAGATGAAAAAGCGCTATTTCGGCGGCAAAGGTAATCAAAAAAACAGTAGACAAAAGAGAGAAGAGAATTTCTTTTGGATAAGTTTTCGGTTCATTTCTGTATCAACCGGAAGCTTATTTTTTTCTGTGTCTGAAAAAGTAGATCGGAAGGAATATCAGTAATATCCAGAGAAGGCTGATAAGAGGCAGGTAGCGATTATAAAGGTATTCACCATCTTCAGGGATATGATTCATAAGGCATTGTAAACAGTGACAATGGATGTTGGAATCATTGTGTGAAATAAGGCATAGGCAAAATGTAACAATACCGATTATGAGAAATAACAAAAGGATTGTCAAGTTTCTGCGATAATGTGTTCGTTTGGAAGTTGGTTTTGAGATAAGAACCATTGTTTTGTTATTATTTATCGTTGCAAAGTTACGTGTGAAACAAAGAAAGGACAATACCTAAATATGATGAATCCTCTTAGAACAATACTTATTTATGGGTATAAGCTTATCAGGTGAATTCTTATTTACTTGTTTTCCTGAACCAATTCAGGATATGAAATGTTTCCTTTTTAAATAGAGATCTGTTTTTCATAACAGGCTAAAATAGAATATAATAATGGTACACAATCACGAACATCATTCGCATGAGCACGTACATCAGTTATCGTCGCTTAATAAATCGTTCATTATAGGAATTACGCTCAATATACTTTTTGTCCTTGTTGAGTTCGGCATCGGTTTTTATTATGATTCTTTGGGTTTGCTTTCCGATGCCGGACACAACTTGGGAGATGTAGCGAGCCTTGTGCTCGCTATGCTTGCTTTTCGTTTGGCAAAAGTACATCCTAATAGTCGCTATACGTATGGTTATAAAAAGAGTACGGTATTGGTTTCTCTGCTCAATGCTGTAATTCTATTGGTTGCTGTAGGTATCATTATTACCGAAAGTATAGGCAAGCTACTTCATCCTACTCCTGTAGAGGGTGCTGCTATTGCCTGGACAGCCGGGGCAGGCGTTGTAATAAACGCTGTCACTGCCTGGCTTTTCATGAAAGATAAAGAGAAAGATCTGAATGTAAAGGGAGCATATCTGCATATGGCTGCTGATACGCTGGTCTCTGTAGGAGTAGTGATTTCGGGTATTATCATCATGTATACCGGCTGGACCATTGTCGATCCGGTTATCGGGCTGGTTATCGCAGTTATTATCGTTATATCTACCTGGGGGTTGTTGCATGACAGTCTTCGGCTTTCATTGGATGGAGTACCTGTAGGAATAGATACGGAGAAAATAGAACAGCTTATACTTTCACAACCCGGCGTTGTGGGGTATCATCATCTTCATATCTGGGCGTTGAGTACCACTGAAACTGCATTGACTGTACATATTGTATTGGATGAAATGAATCATATGGAGGAAGCTAAGCATCTCATCAGGCGTGTATTAGAGGATGCGGGCATTCATCATATTACGCTTGAGTTTGAGTGTGAAGGTGCCACCTGCGACGAAGAAACTTGTTGATTGAGGCTTTTTTACGTACCTTTGCCGCCCTAAACTAACAAACCCTTTAAAACCTATGCTTACTGATTTATTGAACTCCTCTTATTTTGCACTTTTTCTGATTGTTGCTTTAGGCTTCATGTTGGGAAGAATCAAGATCAAGGGGCTATCGCTCGATGTATCGGCGGTCATTTTTATTGCTTTACTTTTCGGACATTTTGGTGTAATTATCCCCAAAGAGTTGGGTAACTTCGGATTGGTACTTTTTATATTTACGATTGGTATCCAGGCCGGTCCCGGATTTTTTGATTCTTTCCGAAGCAAAGGAAAGACCCTGATTCTTATTACGATGCTCATTATCTGTTCGGCTTCGCTTACGGCTGTAGGGCTGAAGTATGCTTTTGATATTGATACCCCGAGTGTTGTGGGACTGATTGCCGGTGCACTGACCAGTACTCCGGGACTTGCTGTAGCTATTGACAGTACAAATTCTCCGATGGCCTCCATTGCTTATGGTATTGCTTATCCGTTCGGTGTTATCGGAGTTATCTTGTTTGTGAAACTGCTTCCTAAGATCATGCGGGTGAACCTCGACCAGGAGGCACGCCGTCTCGAAATAGAACGTCGCGGACAATTTCCTGAATTGGGAACCTGTATTTATCGCGTCACCAATCCAAGTGTGTTCGGCCGTAGCCTGATGCAAATCAATGCCCGTGCAATGACCGGAGCTGTTATTTCCCGGCTGAAGCACGACGAAGAAATTTCGATCCCTACTGCCCACACGGTGCTTCGTGAAGGAGATTATATTCAGGCTGTGGGGAGTGATGAGTCTTTGAATCAGCTTGCCGTGTTGATTGGTAAGCGTGAAGAGGGTGAACTCCCATTGGATAAGACTCAAGAGATTGAGTCGTTGCTGCTCACTAAGAAAGATATGATAAACAAACAGTTGGGCGACTTAAATCTGCAACGCAACTTTGGTTGTACGGTGACCCGTGTTCGCCGAAGTGGTATTGACCTTTCTCCGTCACCGGATCTTGCGCTGAAGTTTGGTGATAAGTTAATGGTGGTAGGCGAGAAAGAAGGTATACAGGGAGTGGCGCGTTTGTTGGGCAATGATGCCAAAAAGCTGTCGGATACCGATTTCTTTCCTATTGCGATGGGGATCGTACTTGGCGTATTATTTGGAAAGCTCAATATATCCTTCCCCGGTGGATTGTCTTTCTCTCCGGGATTGACGGGTGGTGTACTGATAGTGGCTCTGGTGCTTAGTGCAGTAGGTAAAACCGGACCAATCCTTTGGTCAATGTCCGGACCTGCCAATCAGTTATTGCGCCAATTAGGGTTGTTGCTCTTTCTTGCTGAAGTCGGTACCTCTGCCGGAAAGACTCTTGTAGCTACTTTCCAGGAGAGCGGATTGCTGATGTTCGGGGTAGGGGCAGCTATTACAATAGTGCCTATGCTGGTAGCCGTATTGGTAGGCAGGCTGGTTTTTAAAATTAATGTACTCGACTTATTGGGAACCATAACCGGAGGCATGACCAGTACACCGGGGCTTGCTGCTGCCGACTCAATGGTAGACAGTAATATCCCAAGTGTGGCTTATGCTACGGTTTATCCGATTGCAATGGTATTTCTTATTCTCTTTATACAGATTATATCAACGGTTGTATATTAATGAAGACGCTTTTTCTTATAAGCATTGTGTTTACGCTTTCTGCTTTGTCCGTATCCGGGCAAAGTATTGAAAGGCGTGTGACACCTCCTGCGGGATATGTTCGTGAAGCCTGTGATCTCCATTCGTTTACAGCATATTTGCGGACACTGTCTTTATTACCGGCAGGGAGTAAAGTGTTGCTTTACAACGGGCAGGTGAAGCGGAACCAGGCTGCGGCTTACGCTGTGATCGATATGGAGATCGGTAATCGTGACTTGCAGCAGTGTGCTGACGCTGTGATACGATTGCGTGCTGAATATTTGTGGGCACAGAAACGATATGATGAGATAAAGTTTAACTTCACCAGTGGTTTCCCTGCCGAATATAAAAAGTGGGCAGAGGGTAATCGTATTAAAGTAAACGGAAACAAGGTACAGTGGTATGCCGCAACTGCTCCCGATTATTCTTATAAGACTTTCCGCAAATATCTGGATATAGTATTTATGTATGCCGGTACGGCTTCCTTGTCAAAAGAGCTTGTTGTTGTTCCTTATGCCTCTTTGTCTCCCGGTGATGTATTTATACAAGGCGGTTCTCCCGGGCATGCTGTTATTGTGATGGATGTGGCGGTGAATCCGCAAACCCGGAAAAAAGTATATCTGCTGGCACAAAGCTATATGCCTGCGCAGCAGATACATTTATTGGTTAATCCTCAAAATCGTTCACTCTCTCCGTGGTACGAACTTTCATCCGAAACTACCGGCAAACTCTATACCCCCGAATGGGTCTTCAATAAGAGTGATTTAAAACGTTTTATCTCCGGAAACGAATAAAAAGCTCCGGAGTTTAAAATATCTTATTCGTTCTAAAGTAATTAACTACCTGGTCCAGAGCTTTTGCATAACGATCCAGATTCTGATCGGACAAGGGATAGTCTTTTGCAGGAAGCACAGGGAATACTTTTACCGGGAAGTCCGTAGCGTCATAAGCTTTACCGCAGATCATGGTAAATGCTTTACCGTCTACCGGCTGATAGAAAGGCGACAGGCTTTCTTTTCCGTTGCGTCTGGGTTCGGCAGCCCGTAAAAAATCGGCATCCCCTTCGTAGAAACCGAGTTGCTGAAGCCAGTAATTTGTTTGCAAAGACATTGCTAATATACATTTTATGGAAGGATTCTCCGACAAAATCCATTTGATATGTTCGATGCCTTTTTGTGCTTTTTCTTCGGGTATGAAAGTTCTTTTTCCTTTGGGAGCCGGTTCTACATCATCGTTGCACAAATTGGTGATGTACACATCTTCGGGAGTTAACTGATGATCGGTGAGTCTCATTACATAGTTGAAGAGATTGCGTGACTCCACGTTTCTACTGCGCTCTCCGTGATCTTCCGGAAATCCGCGAAAATAATAATCGGCAAACATAGCGTACTTTGCTACGGTTTCCGACCACTGCAAGTTTGAATCTTCTCCTATCACAAGTATCCTGGGGGTATTTATCGCTTTCCAGTCTTTCGTTCTCATTGTAGTTTTATTATTAAATAAATATGATACGACAAATGTACTGTTAATCTGTTAATATCCGTTGAGAAACGTATGAAAAGTTTTCATAGGGCCTTCCCGGCCGGGGAGGTACGACAGGCGATAGTACATTGAAACACAGGTGAGCGCAAATTCTCGCAAAGTGTCTCATAGAGGAACGTATGAAGTCTCGGTGTGTAAGATTGTTTTAGATGTACATGTAAAGCAGTACGACATGTACATTTGGAACGGTACGACATGTGCATGTGGAACAGTACGACATGTACATGTAAAACAGTAATACATGTCGAGAAAAGGAACATTCCTTTCTGAGAAAAACAAAGTACGATACCGGATAAACGTAATGATACTGTTTAGGGGGACCCTTGGAACCTCTTCATTGTAATAATATGTCAATATACCAATGTCTTGCGATAAAACAGCGCAGCCAATTGGTACATCAGCACATTGGCAACTTTTGCATCAGGCTGAGTGTTATTACTATTTCACTGTAAAGATGAGGAGCTTCTTTGAGATATGAAATACCTAATAATAGTGAAAATCCAGGCTTTTCTGCCTGTTAGTCGGTATTTGTTGACAAATCATCATTAATGGGGATTGTCTGATATAATTATTCCCCTTATCTTTGCCGAAAACAAACTTAGATGAAACGATTGTACCTGTCTATTCTGAAGTGGTTCCTCCCTGTACTGTTTATTTCGTACATGGCAGGCATTACGCTGTTCACTCACTCGCACGTGGTGAACGGGGTGACAATCGTTCACTCACATCCCTTTAAGAAAGGAACAAAACATGAACATACGAGTGTTGAGTTTCAGCTAATTCACTTCTTAACCCACGTTCAAACTACAGATGCGGGTATTATCCCGGTTTTTGCAGCATTTACGGCATTGTTGTTGTGTACGCTTCTATGGTGTCCTCAACGTATAGGCCGTCATGCTTCTTGTGCAGGAGTGGTGTCATTGAGGGCACCTCCTTCGCTTTATCTATCGTAAGCTCTTTCCGTCTCAACGCGAAAGAACCTCTTTTTTAATCATCTATTAATAATAAGTAACTACCGGATGGTGGTTGGGGAAAGGACTGTACGATTGTCCTGTCTCCATCCTTTGTCATTGCCGGGTGGTTACTACTAACTACAAACGAAAATGAAAAAATATATCTTTATTCTCGTTGGCCTATGCTATGTTTTTTTCTCAGCAATGGCCACACAACCCGAACATCCTGAATTCCCTGAGTTGAAGAAATCTGACGCCAATATCATCGGGCATGTACTTGATAAGAATAGCGGCGAGCACTTACCATATATTACGATTGCCCTTAAAGGGACTACCATAGGTACGGTAACAGATGCTACGGGACACTATTTTCTGAAGAATCTTCCCGAAGGCAATTTCAGGATGGAAGTCAGTTCTGTGGGATACAAAACCCTGACCCGCGACGTAACCTTGAAAAAGGGCAAGACGCTGGAAGAAAATTTCGAACTGGAAGAAGACGCTATTGCTCTTGACGGGGTGGTTGTCTCTGCCAATCGTAACGAAACAACCCGTCGTATGGCACCTACATTGGTCAATGTGGTCGATCTGAAACTGTTTGAATCTACCAACTCCAGTACTCTCTCGCAAGGGTTAAACTTTCAGCCGGGCGTGCGGGTAGAAACCAATTGTCAGAACTGTGGCTTTCAGCAGGTACGTATCAATGGACTGGACGGGCCGTATACACAGATCCTGATAGACTCTCGTCCGGTGTTCAGTGCTCTTTCGGGGGTGTATGGGTTGGAGCAGATTCCTGCCAGTATGATTGAACGGGTAGAAGTAATGCGCGGAGGTGGTTCGGCTTTGTTCGGATCGTCTGCAATAGCCGGAACGATTAACATTATTACAAAAGAGCCACTGCGCAACTCCGGCCAGTTGTCTCATACTATTACCGGATTTGGGGGCGGTAACTCTTTCGATAATAATACCTCTTTAAATGTCTCTCTGGTGACGGACGATCATCGCGCAGGAGTTTATATCTTCGGTCAGAACCGCCATCGTTCGGGGTATGATTACGATGGAGACGGCTATACGGAGTTGCCCAAACTGAAGAACCAGACTGTAGGTTTCCGTTCTTATTTCAAGACGAGCACTTACTCTAAGCTGACTTTTGAGTATCATCATTTACAGGAGTTCCGCCGGGGAGGGGATCTGCTGAATCGTCCGCCTCACGAAGCTAATATAGCCGAACAATTGGAACATGCTATTGATGGCGGTAGCCTGAAGTTCGATTACTTCTCGCCCGATGAAAAACATCGCCTGAGCCTTTTCGCTTCGGCTTTGAATACAGACCGTGACAGTTATTATGGCGGTGGGAAAGACCTGAATGCCTACGGCAAAACCACAGATCTTACGGCCATGGGGGGTGCACAGTATATGTACAGTTTCGGGCGTTGCCTCTTTATGCCTGCCGATCTCACTGCCGGACTGGAATATAACCGTGACCGTCTGAAAGACAATATGTGGGGATACAACCGCCAGACGGAACAGACGGTGAATATTTACAGTGGCTTTCTCCAGAACGAATGGAAGAATGATAAGTGGGGTATTCTTCTCGGAGGTCGTCTGGATAAGCATAATCTGGTGAATCATGTCATTTTCAGTCCGCGTGCCAATCTGCGTTTTAATCCGACGAAGGATATTAACTTCCGCCTGAGTTATGCTTCCGGTTTTCGTGCTCCACAAGCCTTTGATGAGGATTTGCATATTGAGAATGTGGGTGGTACAGTGTCTATGATTGAACGCGCTAAAGGATTGAAAGAAGAGAAGTCGCAGAGCCTGAGTGCCTCTGCCGATATGTATCACCGTTTGGGAGCCTGGCAAGTGAATTTTCTGGTCGAAGGGTTTTATACGAGTCTGAAAGATGTTTTCGTGCTTGGACCGTATGAGGACCGTGGAGATGGAGTATTGATACGGACACGCGGTAACGGACCGGGTGCAAAAGTCATGGGACTGACTTTGGAAGGAAAGCTGGCATATCTGACACAATTCCAGTTGCAGGCTGGTATCACTTTGCAACGGAGCCATTACGACGAACCGCATCAATGGGACGATGACGCTCCGGCTGAAAAGAAAATGTTTCGTACCCCAAATACTTACGGATACTTTACGGCTACCTATGCACCGATAAAGCCGTTAAGTATTGCTTTATCGGGCACGTACACTGGTAGTATGCTTGTACAGCGTGCTGCTATCTCTGCTGAGAATGCAGCGATGGGGGAGATGCCCGAACGTCCTGCAGTAGCTCTCACTACACCCAAATTCTTTGATCTTGGTGTGAAAGTAGCTTACGACTTTAAATTGTATAAAGCAGCGGTATTGCAACTCAATGGTGGCGTACAAAACATCTTTCAGGCATATCAGAAAGACTTTGACCGTGGGGCAAACCGCGACTCCAACTATATTTATGGTCCGGCAACGCCAAGGAGTTACTTTGCCGGAGTGAAAATAACCTATTAAGTAGAATTTTTCCGGCATTGCTTTCTGTGCATAGAAGTGTACCGGGTAATGGAGTGCATCTTTGTGCATCTTAGATATATGTAGCATATTTTCTTTATACTTTTAGAGGCGAAATTTCTTTTGTACAGTTGATACGTTCCCTGCATGTAGTAAAGGCGCAGACTGCATGCAGGGAACGCCTTTACTACATGCAGCCTGCGCCTTTACTGTTTACGCTGTTATAATTACCTTCAGCAAGCGATTGACCTCATTTTAGATTGTCCTCTTTTTTCTCTCCTTTTTCCCATCTCTTATTTCCTTTCTTTTGTATAGTTCAGATAAAATATATATTTTTGTATACCATTATTAAGACATATTTATAACTGAAACATCTATGAAACACACACCATTGCTTCATGCTGTGTTGCTGTTGGGCGTATTCAGCCTGGCATCCTGCATGCACGATCCTACCCATTATTATAAACAGAAAGAGTTACTTGGCAACCGGTTGTTCCATGATGCTACGCTCTCCGAACCTGCCGGACAGTCCTGTGCCACTTGCCATACATTGACTAAAGGTTTTGCAGACATTGATTCCCGTGCCGTATCCGAAGGCGCGGTGAAAGGGCTCTACTCTCAACGCAATGCGATGACCATCTCTTATTCAAAATTCATTCCCGATCTGTATTACGATGAAAAGGAGGGAACTTATGTAGGCGGTCTGTTCTGGGACGGGCGTTCGCCTTCATTACAGGCTCAGGCAAGCGAACCTTTTCTCAATCCTGTTGAAATGGGGAATCATGACAAGCGTATGGTGGTAGACAAAGTAAAACGCACTTCTTATTATCCGCAGTTGATACGCATTTATGGTGAGACGGAAGACGTAGACTCCCTGTATGCCTATATTACCGATGCATTGGCGGCATACCAGTCTTCAAAAGAGGTAAATCCTTTCTCTTCCAGGTTTGACGCATATAAGAAAGGCAACTATACGCTTACTGCACAGGAGAAACTGGGACTTGATCTTTTTGAAAACAAAGGGCTTTGTGCCAAGTGCCATATTCTGGAACGGGATGTTATTGCCCGCCGTACGCTGTTTACTGATCATACTTATGATAATCTGGGCATTCCTAAAAATCCCGAAAACCCCCATTACTGTATTCCTCAGGAATATTTTCTGCTGACTCCGGATTCTATAGACCTTGGATTGGGAGCTATTGTCCGAAAGGCGGAGGAGAACGGAAAGTTTCGTGTACCTACGCTTCGTAATGTGGAACTGACAGCGCCATACGGACACAACGGGTATTTTAAAACACTTGAAGAGATTGTACATTTCTATAATGTACGTGACGTAAGTGATGAATTTCCACCAGCCGAATATCCTGCTACGGTGAATAAAGATGAATTGGGTAACCTGGGATTGACTCCTGAAGAGGAAGCCGCTCTTGTTGCTTTCATGAAAACGTTGACGGACGGATATGATCATCACGGGGATAAACCTACCCACCAGCATAATAAAGACTGATTATTGGCATAACTGTGCATACAGTTTACCTGGTTATTGTATGGTTTTAAATAATTCGCTAATTGGCAGTTGTCATATTAGCGAATTATTTTTCAGTTTTCATCAGTAGTTTGCGAAGTTTTCGTTCCAGTCTGCCTTTGTGGCGATGCACTCCATTTCAATGAGCCATCCCGGACGGCAGACTGGTGCGAGCAAAATCACTTTGGGTATTTGAGGGAAACGTTCGTCAAACAATTGCTTCACTATCTGGTAATCTGCGGTGTCGCGCAAATACACAATCATTTGTGCCAGATCGTCAAATGTACATTCGGCTTCTTGTAGCAGGACTTCTACATTCTCCCACATCCGGTGGGTTTGCAGGCGGATATCTCCGGGATGTACCACTTCTCCTTTGTTGTTGATACTTGCTGTGCCGGAGATGAACACCTGCCGGCGGTCACCGTACTTGACACAAGTACCCCGCTCAAAGCTAACTCCATATTCGTAAGTCGGGTTGAGATGTGTGGGAGCATAGAGATACTGTACTTGTGCGGCAGAGATACCATCCACTGCATAGGTATCCATCTGCACAGTTACTTTCGGGTCGGCATGCCGGCCCCCAATGCCTGTACTGGCTATGTAGTGCGTATGTTCCGTCAGGTTTTGTGTAACGAATACTTCGTTGCGGGCTTTTACTACTCCGGCGTAATTGACATCTACATTCTGTACGAAGAACCAGGTACGTATGCAGTGGTCTGCCAACGTGCATCCTTGCTCCATGAGTTGCATCACATAGTCATTGAGCAACAACCGTGTCTGATATTCGGAGTTTGCTGCACGATTAAAGGCACTTCCTCCCCAGAAGTGGCGGTAATTGCCATGGACAGCTTCAAACAATCCGTTGGGCAGGGCACGGCTTTGTACATCCGTTTGCAGATATACCCACAAAGCAATTTTAGTGCCGTTCAGTGGCGATTGCTCTACAATGGAGAGGGCACAGTCCGAATATTCGGTGGCCATGGCCAACAGCATCTCCTCCTGATTGGCAGCATCACTGAGAAAATAACGCTTAAACAGGGCACTGGCACCTTTAAGCTCTCCCGTCAGTAGTGAGTTGTAAACATCTGTCAGGTTATTCAGTTGCTCCTTATAAGTGAGAGTTGGCTGAGTGCCTTGTAGTATAATGTGGTATTCGGATACTTCGTTTCCGTTTGAGAACGAAGCTATTTGTACTTCTACCTCTTTCTCATTAAAAGAGTGATGTTGGTATTTCATAACTTGTCTTTCTTCTAATTTATTCTTCTTTGGCGCCGTTGTTTATCCAGGCATTAAGGAGATTATTAACTTCGGTGGTTTCACTACCGTTGAAGATGTCCGTATGGTTGTGGCTTAATATGTTCTCGGATAATATATCCATCAGAAAACTGTTATCCGGTTCACCGGGAGTTACATATGGTTTCTCATTGGCTACGGGAGCCCCGGCTTTTACGTTGACCAGAGCTGAGTAACTTTTTCCTTCGGTGAGAAACAGATTACCTGCCGGTTGGCCCGAACTTTTCCCATGGCAAGCGATGCAGTGGGCATCGAACACCTGTTCTTGTATCCGGTCATAAGTGGCCAGGTTGACAGTCGTTTTCGGAAGAATCGTTTCCTTTACCGATGTGTCAATATCTACGGAGCAGTATTTATAAATCAATGTCTGTCCTCTGCTGACGAGGGCAATGCCGACGGCTTTTGTCCCTTCCGGAAGCCCCATTAGTGTGTATTCTTCTACCCTGCCTTCGGTGGGGCGGGAGAGGCGCTGCGTCAGAAGCGGTTCATGGGCATCTTCGCCAAAGGCTGCAAATGTCAGCATGTTATAGTCGGGATAGGCACGCACACCGGTAAAGGAAACCTGGATGGTGACTGTTCTTCCCGCATCAATAGAGTCGTCCGGGTAGATCTTCCCGTCATCGCAACCACTCAACAGGAGGCTACAACAGGGAAGAGCTATTCCATATTTGAATATTTTGTTCATAGTCGTTTAGAATGTGAATTGTAACATAGCTGTGGCACTATGACGTGCTATACCCAGTCCGTCCTCTTCGCGGTCATTCTGTGTGTTGTGCTTGGTACGTCCCATATACTGGTACATTACTTGCAGTTTGAGGTGCGATCCCCAGAAATAATAGTTCATACCTACGGCAGGCATATTCAGTAAACCGTCCACATCCGTACCATTACGGTCGAAAAGATCATAGCGTAAAGCTCCCTGTAACTTATTGGTGATGAAGTATCCTGCCTGAACATAAGCTCCCCAGAAGTGATAGTCATTGGAGATATTCTGGCGTTTGGTGAAGTTCATATTCATATAATAGGCTTCTGCGGCCAGATATAGTCTGTTTTTTATCCAGGCAAATTCTGCACCGACACGCCAGTCGTTACTACTTTGTGATTCGGCTTCGGCGTTGTATGAGGTAGAAAGGCCGATCATCATCTTGTCTGTATACAGATTATCCGGATCACCCTGAGTGGCAGGCATCTCACCCTTAGGCATGTATGCTATTCGTCCTGCATACAAAAGTGAGGGTAGCCATTTACGGTCACGCCCCATTGTTTTGGTGGCTGTGTTTACATCGATCCCTGTTCCGTTGAAGATACCTATCTGGTAATTCCAGCGGTTATTAATGAGTCCGTGAAGTTCGGCACCCAGATCAAAACCGGTAGCAAAAGTAGGTCCCACGCTGTTGAGGGAGTAGGGAAGGTTGACTATTGTACTGGCTGATGGGGGAAGAACGGGGAAGAGTGTCTCGCCCAGTGTAGAGAGATAAGCATGCGTGAACGGTGTTTTGAATTTACCGACACGGAAGCGGAGAGATTCTTTGAAAGCGATATCAAACCAGGCTTGTTGCAATAACGCACCTCCACTTTTGGCTGCATTGAGTGAAAGGTTGAAGGTAATCTTTCCAAAAGCTTTTCCAGTGAAACCCAGAATGGCATTGGGAACTTCAAAACCGGTATTGGCGATGTTGTCAGCATACATGTTTTCGAGTCCTTCGTCATCGTAGCGGTTGAAGCGCGCCGAAGTTTGTACCAGTACATAGGGTTTTAGTAAAAAGTCTCCGGCTCTGGTACTGAATGAGAATCCTTTTTTGCCGGCAAGTGATACGACATCATTTTCTACATATTTGTCGTCTACTTCTTTCTCTTGTGCCATAGCCGGCATTACAGTAAGGGCACTGAACGCGAGGATGGCGGTTGTTTTTGTTATTTGATGTATCATTTTTGTTGCTTTTTTGTCTGATTAGGTCTTTTTGTTTTAGAGAGATTCAATGAAAGTGAGTAATGCACTCCGTTCTTCTTTACTCATTCTGGAGAAAAGAATACGTGATGCGGCACCTTCACCGTCATGCCACATGATTGCTTCTGTCAGGTTGCGTGCACGTCCGTCGTGTAAGAAGTAGGTATGTCCGTTTACGACCTCTTGAAGGCCGATACCCCACAATGGAGTAGTACGCCATTCGCATCCTGCGGCTAACCCGCTGGGATAACCGTCGTCAAGTCCGGGGCCCATGTCATGTAGCAGATAGTCGGAGTAGGGGTGGATGGTCTGACTGCCTAACCAGGGGAGCTGTGTACCATTGAGCAATACAGTGCCTCGGGGGCGTGTATGCAGTGTTGGCGTGTGGCATAACTGGCATTTGGCTTTATAAAACATCTCTTCTCCCTTCTTTACGGTTTCATTTGTCACGTTCCGTCGTGCAGGTACACCGAGGGTTTGCATGTAGAGGTCAACGTCTTCCATATCTTGTGTGGATACCTGAATACCATAATTGGCAAATCCCATCATCTGGCTTTGTCCCTGGCATACTTCTTCCGGATAGCGGTCGTTGGTTACACCGAGGTCAGAAGAAAAACCAAGTTCTACGGTCAGGTCGGCATGTTGTGCTTTATTGCCCGATACGCCAATCTGTTTTATCCCTCTTTCGGTGATATAATTAAGGCGTCCGCTAATACCATATTCCGGATAGTTACTTTTGGCTGCGAGACGTTTCAGCTCGTCCAGATCCAGTGCCATCATTTGTCCCATGCCTACGTGGCGTAGGGGGATGCGTACACTGATACGCAAATCTTCGGGAGCTATATTCTCGGCATACCAATCGGTAATTTCATAATGAGGTGTCTGTAGCTTGTACTCTTCTCCGTCAGGGAAGTTGAAGGTTTCTTCCGTGTAGGTAACCTTTAGTCTCCCCTCTGGTTTTACGCCATAGATGGCCTGGTCATGCAATACACGCCCATATTCGGGATAGTACCCTCCGTTTTTTCTCAGGATATAAACCAGCATGGATGAAAATCCGTTCTCACTGCCTCCCACGGCTGTTGAAGGTTTTGAACGTCCGGCACCTTTGTGGCAGCTGGAACATGAGTATCCGGCATATACAGGGCCCAATCCTCCGCCTGAAGAATTATCCGTTCCTCTGGTTCGGTCGTATAGATTATTGCCCCGGTTGAACCGGTGTTCCAACTCTCCGGTTACCCAGTCTGCATTGATGTCGTAAGCATCTGATGCGGTAGCAAAGATCGTAGAGTATCCGGCTGATAGCTCGGCAGGTAATGCTACACTTCCGTCCGGTTTGAGTATGAGCTTGTCATCCATAGAGTTGTCACATCCGCTGAGGGACAGACTTCCGAATAACACATACATACAAAGCCTTGCACAGGCTTTGTATGTATGTTGCTCTTTTGCCAAATAGTGTTTATCGACAAACAATTTCATTTTAGAATGTTTTTAGTTACTGTTTTTATTCGGCTGCAGATGCTATTTTACGACCGGCAAGTTCCAATCCGTCTACCAGGCTGGCACACTCTTTCTGAGCTTTTGTGATAGCTGCCTTCTGATCCAGGTTGCTGCGGAATGGATAAGGGATATTTCTGATAGCCCGGCGGGTAGTAATGATTTGTGCTCTCAGAAGCTCATCCAGTTTTGGGTTGAGGCTTTTCACTACGCTGGAGAAACTATTGGCAGTAGCATCTGTGCTATAATCGTTGTTTCTTTTGCCAAGGTAGGCGTTCTGGATACTGATGATGTTGTTTTCATAATCATCCAATGAGTTCCAGCTATACCATGATTCTACTTTGAGTACAGCTTCCTCTTTGTTACCGGCATTCCATTCATTAACCGGATCACCAATTTTAGCTTCACCTACTTCGTTGGCAATAGCCGGCATTCCGCCTTCTGTATTAAAAATATCGGCGATAGCTGCGGCAGCAGTTTTATAGAGATCTGTGCTGCTATGTCTTTTCATCATTTCACCATAAGCAGTTGGCACATCAGCATCGGAACTTCCTAAGCCATCTTTCCATGCTGTATACAGTTCTTTAGTATCTTTCAGCATGTGTCTGGCTACTACTTTCAGGAACAATACTGCATTTTCTGTAAAGGCATCAGCCGCTTTGGCACTACCATCTGCAAACAACAGATATTCGGCAGTGTGGAAACCACGTACGTTTTGCGCTGCATTGGTAGGAGCATTGTCATCATCGTCTACTTCATCATCCACATGAGAGAAATCTCCTTTTTCAAGTACCTGCTGTATACCGTCTTTATCCAATGGCCAGCTATCAAGGCTCGGGTCGAGTTTTTTCAAAGCTGCGGGTCCATACAGGAAAGCTTCACTCTCTTCCCATGGAATACGTGCTGCTCTCCAGGCTTCACATATGTCGGCAATCTGGTTGTTGCTTAATGAACCATACTGCATGGCTTGTACCAATGTATTGAACGTTGTGATTTTCTCCAGCATCATTGCATAAGTGGGGAGTACTACATCATCTACATAAGTGGCAATGGCAGGATCCAGTACATCATCATTCAACTTGATCTTTGTGTCGGCTGCTGCAATCTCTGCTTTGTATTTTTCGAATGGATTTTCATAGGTATCTGTTTCACCCGTCTTTTTTTCATCATCATCACTACATGCACTGAACGTTAATGTAAGTCCCATTAACAAGATTGGAAATAAATTTCTTGTCTTCATCTTTTTACTTTCTATTTGTTTATTATTAAAGTTATCTCTTTACAAACCAACCCACATAGGCAATACCTATTGAGGTTATATTTTCGTTGTTGTATTTACCACCGCCAATTCTGCGTTTGCTGTAGTCTGCTTTTACTACGAGGTTGGGCAGTGCATAGTAGTTTAGTCCTACTGTCCACATAGAGGTTTTGAGGCGGGCATCCGGCGTTTTCAAATAACCGGCTTTTTCCATAGGATTATAATATTCGTAGCGAACAAACGGATAAATGCGCGGTGCTTTTTCACCGAAGAAAGATCCGATGTTGTAGCCTGCTTCTCCTGCATAGCTTACTGCATTTTTAGCTACGTCTGTGGTAGGATATCCGGTCGCTTTTGGCGATTTACGATTGATTTCCGAAAGGCTGGCAGCTTCTCCGAGATTACCATAAACCATATTGGCACGAGCTATGAAAGTGTTTTTCGGACTCTTATACTGTGCATCTGCTGTAAAAATTGTTACAGGGAACTTATGTCCTATATTTCTGCTTGGTTTACTACTGTTTTTTGCTGTTTGGTTATAATAGAAAGAACCGCCGATACGAAGTCCGCGTATTCCGGAGTAATTGAGTCGTGCCACAAATGCAGGACTTGTGAAATTGTCAATTTCGAATGCTCCCTGGCGTCCTTTACCTACCCAGTTTGTATTACGGAAGTTTTGGGGGTCCAGTCCGGCTACTAATTGCAACTCATAATCAAATTTATATACTTTACCGAAGAATGCGATACCCGTTTCGTGCCAGGTAGAAGGAAGTATGGTAGTTTCTCCTTCGGGGCGATAGACTCCAAAGAAATTAACCGGTTCGTGATGTGAGTTAGTCAGACCAACGGGAACAATCATGTGTCCGGCGCGGATGTTGAAAGCAGGATGAATCAATTTGGTAATATGGAATTGTTCGAGTGCTACTTCACCTCCTTTTTCTATTTCAACTTCATACTCCCCGTTTTCTTCGTACCATTCTATCTCGCGTGCGCTTCCTGTTCCTCCATATTCAAATTCGATTTCGGCACCTAATATCCAGGTGGGAGAGAACTTATAGTCAAAGGCGAGTACAAAGCGCGGGATTGCAACTGTACCCCGGTTCTCTTTCACACTACCCTTTTCGGTCATTCGGTTGAGTCCGTAATCCATGTAGCTTGCTACCATTTCACCATATCCGCCAAAACGGAACTTATTATATTCTTCTGTGTAAGAAGAACTCTTTTCTTCTTTCTTAGTAGAGTCTTTTCCCTGTGCAACTGTTTTTCCGAAAGACATCAGGAAACAGAGGATAAATAAACTTGTTAATTTTCTCATGTTTTATATAAATTTTTCTGGGGGCAAAGGTAGATGAGATTAAAAAGGGCGACAATACCCACAAATAATGAATGTTATAGTCGGTTATCAGTATAAATAGGTAATTAAGATTTAAAAGATCAGAATAATTATGAAAAGGAAGTTATTTATGACTTTTTTATAAAGAAAGGCTACAAAATGAGGTAGATGTGTATAAATAATTTTGCCGATTTACGTCTGTATCTCAGTTTTTTGTTATCTTTGTTAATGGTAAAGCATATTCTTTAACAATTGAATGATAAGGAGTACTTTATCTTGTAACTTAAATACTGTTGCTATGGGAAAATCATTGCTATTACTATTATCATTCTCTTTTTTTTCTACTTTTTGGGCTTTTAGTCAAATAACCTATAAGAATAATTGTATTCGTAGTGGAGATGAAATCATAAAAGAGCAAGTTGAATTTAAGGATCCAGGAAGATCTGGTGAAAATGTTATCTGGAATTTCAGTGAACTTAAAACGATTAATTCTAAATATAAATTGAGTTTTCATTCTCCTTGTCTTATTAATGATAGTATCTATATTATGGGATGTGATACTCTTTTAAAGGAGAATTCAGATATCAACAATTTAATTATTGGCAAAGAACATTCTACGATGTATTATTATCAAGTAAAGAATGATACATTATTCTGTTTGGGACATGAAAATCCTATAACCCTTATGCACAATACAATTCCATTTCCATTAATGATTTTACCTTGTATTGACTCTGTTTTACAAGTGAAGTGTGGAACAAAAGAGTCTATGAAGCTTGTAAATGTAAGAGATTATATGGAACTCGTTAAGCGGAATGAGAAGATAAAAGAATGGCTTTCCGGGATGAATGAAGATGAACTTTCTGTTTATACTATAAATAATAATGTAGTCAAATATCTTATACTATCTTCTACTATGATTGATGCAACAGGGCTTGCTACGAATTTCTATCATTGGTTATTTATCGATGTTACAAATGAAAAGGTGTTGGAAGAAACTTTAAGTTTGTCGAAAGATAGAAGAAGTTGTTTTGTTGAAGATAACATAATTCACTTTATTGTTTTTAAATATGGAGACGAGTTCTATCATGGTAACCGTGATTATCTGAATTTACCAATAACTACTGTTGAATACATTTGGGATGGTAATAAATTAGAGAAAATATCTTCAATGAATTTGATATGTTCAGAAGAAAGGTAATCTGTAGATAAAAGAAGAAGCCGCTTTCCCTAACGAAGCGGCTTCTTTCCCCAAAAAGACATGCAAATAAGCTAACACATACAAAAAAACTATACTAAACGGCAATCTTAATACCTCCTTTTTTACCACAATATCGCTTGCATTGCTGGCAGATATCATACCCCAACATAGCTCCTAAGATAAAATCTTCTTCAGGAGTCAGTTTATTGAGCGGACGGATGATGATATGGCGGATAGCCTCCATACACTCCGGTTTACCAAAGAACAGGTTGATTTTGTTTGGCCCTACTTTCTGAATCATATAACTGATGTTTTGATTCTCCAGTCGGCGCACTGCAAATTCTTCATATTCACGATTCATGGTATAGAGTACCATGTTGCGTACTCCTTTCTTAAATTCATAAATGTGATTCAGGAAAATTCTTACCTCTCCGGGGATTGTTCTTTCAGTGGCCATAATGCAAGTATATATAATAAAAAGTATTAGTTAATTTCTTTTTTGAGTATTTCCACCCATTGAGTGATACGTTCGTCTGTCTGACCGTCTTCGTTCACTTCATCAATAGGGAGCCCCATAAATTTGCCGTTCACTACTGCTACGGATGAATCGAAAGTATACCCTGCAGTGTCTACTGCACCAACAAATGTACAACCACTGGCTTTCAGATCTTCATATAAGATACCGATTCCATCGCAGAAGGTGTCGGCGTATGAATCGGAATCACCACAGCCAAATAGTGCCACAAACTTATGCGCCAGGTCTGCTTTCTTCAGAACTTTAACGCCATCATACCAGTCGTCCTGCAATTCGCCTGCGCCCCAGGTTGAAGTACCCAATACCAATACATCATATTCTTTTACCAGAGCATCAGTCAATACTGAAACATCATGAATATCTCCCTGAGGGACATTCAACTTCTCTGCAATGCGACGGGCCACGTCTTCTGTAGTTCCTGTAGTAGAACCGTAAAATACACCAATTTTATTCATTTTCAATTTCTGTTTTATTATGATGGTGCAAAGATAGGGTAGCCGGATGAAATAGAAAATCCCCATTTATAATGGAATAACACATTGGTTCTCATTATAAATGGGGATGTTACTATTGATTATTAATAAGTATGTTGGAGCCAGATAGATGCTTTTACACCTTATTAATTATATTAATGATGAAACAGACGGATACCCGTAAATGCCATGGCAATATTATACTTATCACAAGTTTCAATCACATGATCGTCGCGTACCGAACCTCCCGGTTGTGCAATATAACTTACACCACTTTTGTGTGCACGTTCAATATTGTCACCAAAAGGGAAGAAGGCATCTGAACCCAATGCTACTCCGGTTAGCGTATCCAGCCACTCACGCTTTTCTTCGCGGGTCAGTACTTCCGGCTTTTCGGTGAAGAATTGTTCCCAACTGCCGTCTGCCAATACATCCATATAATCTTCAGAGATGTAAATGTCTATTGTATTGTCGCGGTCGGCACGGCGTATTTTATCTTTCCAGGGGAGGTTCATTACTTTCGGATGTTGACGTAGATACCAGATGTCAGCCTTATTTCCGGCAAGGCGGGTGCAATGGATACGTGATTGTTGTCCGGCACCAATACCGATAGCCTGTCCGTCTTTGGCATAGCATACGGAGTTGGACTGTGTATACTTTAATGTAATGAGGGCAATAAGCAGATCGCGTTTGGCATCGGCAGGAATCTCCTGATTCCGGGTCGGCATCTCTTTGAGCAGAGATTCGTCTATTTTCAATTCATTGCGTCCTTGTTCAAAAGTGATACCGAAAACATCCTTATGCTCGATAGGAGCAGGGCGGTATGCCGGGTCTATTTTTATAACATTGTAAGTACCTTTGCGTTTGTTACGAAGAATTTCCAGTGCTTCGGGTGTGTAATCAGGCGCTATAACCCCATCGGATACTTCGCGATTGATAAGACGTGCCGTCTCTTCATCACACGTGTCAGAAAGAGCAATGAAATCACCATAAGATGACATACGGTCTGCACCACGGGCACGGGCATAAGCAGTAGCCAGCGGAGAAAGGGGGAGATCGTCTGCAAAGTAAATCTTCTTTAGCGTCTCATTCATTTCTACCGCTACGGCAGCACCTGCCGGGCTGACATGCTTGAAGGAAGTGGCAGCCGGAAGTCCGGTAGCTTCTTTCAGCTCTTTTACTAATTGCCAGCTGTTGAATGCATCCAGTAAATTGATAAATCCGGGACGTCCGTTTAATACTTCGATGGGCAGTTCTCCGTCTTTCATGAAGATACGGGCAGGCTTCTGGTTAGGATTGCAGCCGTATTTCAGTTCTAATTCTTTTGCCATGATTTATAATTAAAAATTAAAGATTGAAAATTAAAAGACCGGTGTTGTAGCTTGATAAATTCTTTCTGATTATGAGCCTTATTACAGGCTTGTATGAACTTTACCGTCAAGGTTTCTTCCCGGACTAACGTCGCAAAGATAAGCATTTTAATTTTTAATTATTAATTTTTAAATCCCCAAAATACCTATAAATGGGGATTGCGTGCGCGAAAAAATATCCGTTCCTTTGTACGCGTAATATAAAAATAGGTATAGATGGACAGATTACAAAAATATAAATCCTCCGATAAGATGATTGATCTTATCAGTGATAATTACTCTCTGTTACAGGTTATGAGCCGTTTTGGGTTGTCTTTGGGCTTTGGAGACAAAACGGTAAAAGAAGTTTGTGAGATGAATGGAGTCGATTGTCCGACGTTTCTTGCGGTAGTGAATTTTATGGCCGAGGGATTTTCGCGTATGGATGGTGAGACAGATGGTCTGTCTATTCCGGCATTGGTTGACTACTTGCGGCAGGCTCATATTTATTTTTTGGAGTTCTGTCTGCCTGCTATACGGCGCAAACTACTGGAAGCTATTGATTGTTCAGAGAACGATGTATCTTTTCTTATTCTTAAATTCTTCGACGAATATATGCGGGAAGTACGCAAACACATGGAGTATGAGGAGAGAACGGTGTTCAAGTATGTAGATGCGCTGCTTGAGAATAACGCACCAAAGAATTATCAAATCAGTACATTCTCCAAACACCATGATCAGGTAGGAGAGAAGTTGACTGAACTTAAAAATATTATTATTAAATACTGTCCTGCTAAGGCAAACACCAATTTGCTTAATGCTGCATTGTTTGATATATATGCTTGTGAAGAGGGGCTTGAGTCTCATTGTAAAGTAGAAGATTATATTTTTGTTCCTGCTATTCTGAAGTTGGAAAGGAGGATGAATGACAATGAAAAATAACGAAGCAATTCGCATAGCTGTTGCAGAAAATTCTGTGATTATCCGTAGTGGGTTGACACTGGCATTAAAACGTTTGCCTAATCTGAAAGTCCAGCCGGTAGAACTTCTTTCTGTTGAAGCATTACATGACTGTCTGCGTACGCAGTATCCCGATATATTGGTAGTAAACCCAACATTTGGTGACTATTTTGATGTAGTGCGATTTCGTGAAGAAACGACTGGAAAAGGAATTCGGGTGGTGGCACTGGTCAGTTCGTTTATTGATGCAAACCTGCTAAGTAAATACGACGATTCCATCTCTATTTTTGATGACCTGGAGACACTTTCCAACAAGATAACCCGTTTGGAGAATATTGAGCCTGATATAGAGGAAGACGGACAGGAGACACTAAGTCAGCGGGAGAAAGAAATTGTGGTATGTGTAGTGAAGGGGATGACAAACAAAGAGATAGCCGAAAAACTGTTTCTTTCTATCCATACTGTAATCACTCACAGAAGAAATATCAGTAAAAAGCTGCAGATACATAGCGCTGCCGGTTTGACTATCTATGCTATTGTAAATAAGTTGGTTGAACTGAGTGATGTGAAAGATTTATAGCTTTAAAAAGTGTTATAAAACGCAAAACCGTTTGCGCACACGGAAAAAAGCTGTATCTTTGCAGTGCAATTGAGAAATTGTTATTAGTTTAAAAGGTAAAAATAAGAAATTAAGGTATTAGAATTTAAGGTATAAACAAAGCTTCAATAGGTACAAATAAAAGGTAAAAGATTAATAAGGATAACAATAGAATAATAGGTAATTGAAGTTTTTTTAGGTAAGAAAGAAGATTGTAATTCAGGAAAAAAGAGGAAAACAAAAGAAAAGCCTTATGGCTTTTCTTATCAGAGGCGAGGAATTCTTTAAAAGAATTTGCTCGTTTTTTTATTTTATTATTTCGATGTAAAGTGCTGATAATCAATTAAAATAAGAATGTACACTTTTGTCATGCAAGAGTGTACATCTTTATATAACAAGAGTGTACACTCTTGCATGACAAAAATGTACACTTTGACTATGCCTGTATTCACTTTACACATTTTGGTTAATATCTACTGTTTTCCTTCACAGTTTCTTGATTGTTTTACTGTTTCACTTTACACCTTCAGG